>CAYUPA010000030.1:1478-8246 GCA_964446565.1 uncultured Lachnospiraceae bacterium | reverse complement strand
CGACATACTCGCAAAGTGCGGAATCCGAAAAACGGACTCTACCGTGGCAACGGCGGTCCGCACGATTGTTGTACTTATTTTTTCATGGCTGATGGTGTTTATCGTCGGATCGCAGGACCAAATCGCCAGTATCGGAGGCAAAACGCTCCTGTTTCTTGTCCTCTCCGGTCTTGCCACAGGGGCGTCATGGCTGTGTTATTTCAAGGCGCTGCAGATTGGCGACGTCAACAAGGTTGTACCCATCGACAAATCCAGCACGATCCTGACGATTCTTCTGGCCTGTATCTTCCTCCATGAAAGCATCGGCCTCATCAAGGCAGTCGGTGTGGTTCTGATTGCCGTAGGAACATGTCTAATGATTGAGAAAAAACGGGCGGAGCCTTCGGACGTCAAGGGAAAAAGCTGGATTCTTTACGCTGTGGGTTCCGCCGTTTTCGCCAGCCTCACATCCATTCTCGGCAAAGTCGGCATATCCGGCGTGGAGTCCAGCCTCGGTACCGCCATCCGCACCGGCGTCGTACTGATTATGGCGTGGGTGATGGTCTTTGTAACGGGAAAAGGCCGTGCCGTCAAGGAAATACCAAAAGGAGAGCTGGGGCTAATCTGCCTGTCAGGGGTTGCCACAGGCGCGTCGTGGTTATGCTACTACAAGGCTTTGCAGGATGGTCCTGCCAGTGTCGTTGTTCCCATCGACAAGCTGAGTATTCTGGTCACGATCGCGTTTTCCTATGTGGTTTTCCATGAACGGCTGTCCCGAAAGGCCGCCGCCGGGCTTATTGCCATTGTCGCGGGCACGCTCGTCATGCTCGTTTCCTAAAATTCAGGATCATTTTACACACATTTTAAATCCGCATTTCCTTAGAGGCGTCATCCTCAAAAGAAATGCGGATTGTTTGTTTCTGCGCGGCTTCATCCCTCTTTTATACTCTGTCCCAGTCAAACAGCACGCCAATCGGGAAATTGGCGTCAGCCGCAAGCCTGTTAAATACCGCGTTCGCTTCCGCGGGCGAATGGATTTCGGAAATCATCGGCCCAAAATCCAGCCGCTTCCCCACAAGCAGGCGCAGGATGGCATCCAGATCGTCCCGGTCGGTCCAAAGACCCGGCGAGGACTCGGACTTCGGACGCGCCATTGTATGCGCCCCGATGAGGGAGATTCCGGGGCCATGCACTTTTCCGTAATAATCGATTTCAAACCGGGAACTTCTTGTGCAGCCTAAAAGCGCGACGCGGCCAAGCCGCCTCATGCAGTCAAGCGCCTCAATCAGACCGGCTCCAAGTCCCGTTACCTCGATGCAGACATTGACGCCGCCGCGGGTTACTTCCTTTACCTTTTCGGAAAATCCCTC
Source organism: uncultured Lachnospiraceae bacterium (assembly GCA_964446565.1). GTDB lineage: Bacteria > Bacillota > Clostridia > Lachnospirales > Bianqueaceae > CAYUPA01. The sequence goes on along the minus strand of CAYUPA010000030.1, from coordinate 6,897 downwards.
CTCGAGCGGATCAAGAGCCTCGTCCGCGCCTACTGTAAGCGCGAGCGCCCGGCGCGCCGGAACGGGATCCGCCGCGATGATCGGACAGGCCCCCGCCGCCTTCAGTAATTCGACGGCGAAAATACCCAGAATTCCCAGCCCCATGACCATGGCGGACTCGCCGATCTCAAGTTTCGTCTTTCGTACCGCCGCCAGCGGAAATGTGGCGATGAAGGCGATGGCCGCCTCCTCATCCTTCACTTCATCCGGGATTTTCATCACATTATGTTCGCTGATGGTGATGTCCTTGCAGTGCTTCCCCCAAAAAACGATCACCCTGTCGCCGACTCCGACACTTTCCACGCCGCCTCCCACAGCCGTCACCACGCCCGCCGCGCTGTAGCCGACGGTCCTCGGGAAAACGGGCGCGTCATCTTCGGATACATTGATCCCGTTCCGGGAGCCGATGAAATTCGCCTTTTCGGTCCCCGCGCTGATGCCGGAACAGGTAAGCCGCACGGACACCTCATGCGCCCCCGGCGGCGGACATTCCACATCCAGCAGTTCCGCCGTATACGGCCTGGTAAATACAATCTGTTTCGTTTTCATAGGTTTTCCTCTCTCCGCCTCCCCCTGGCGGACGCCGCTCACCTGTTATCTCCGCAGGCTTTTAAAAGCAGCCTGTACAGACCCAGTTCATAATCGTAAGGATAGGGATTATCCTTTTCCTTCCTGACGATCCGCGCGAAATTCTCCACCATGGCGTCATAGCGGTCATAGACAGCGGTTTGGGAAGTATCCCATTTCCTGTGCCAATCGGTACTGTAACTCTCGTTCATAACGGTATACTGTCCGCCCTGCGACAAAACTTCAAGCGGTTTGATCTCAATCGTGCCTTCCGTGCCGCAAATGACAAGCTGTCGGCGCAGGAAGACTCCGTTCTCACAGGCGATCGTCTTCGCGAAGGAAACTCCGTTCTTATAGCGGAACAGCGCAAGCCCGTAATCCTCCGCGTTCACGCCCGCGTAGCCTGTGGAACAGTTGTAGGGTATGACTTCCTCCGGTTCCCCCTGAATCTGGTAAATCAGATCGACCAGATGACAGCCCAAAAAGAACATCATGCCGCCGGGGAAATTCGAAAGCCACTGCCGAACCTCCGGCGGGTGCTTGCAGTCCATGTGCGCCTCAACGGCGTAAATTTCGCCGAGCGCGCCGCTCTTTATCTTCTCTCTGGCCTCCTGAATTTTCGGATTGAACCGGTACATATAGCCTGTCGTAAAGGCAAGCCCCTTTGCTTTCATCGTTCCGATCAAATCCTCAAAGCCGGCAAGGTCCGGCGAACCCGGCTTTTCCATGTGGATGTGCTTGCCGGCGTGCGCCGCCATGCACGCGTATTTCGTCAGATACACTTCCTCCGTCTCCACCGTGACGGCCTCGATGGAGGGGTCCGACAGGATTTCCTCGACCGTCATTTCCTTATAGCCTTCAAAGGCTTTCGCCTGCGCCGGAAACTTCTCCCTTTCGTTTTCCGGAAACGCATAGCCCGCGATGTCAAACAAATCCTCCTGTTTGCGCAGGCTATTCCAAATTGCGTTGCCGTGACTGTTTTTGCTTGTTCCAATCTGCGCGATTTTGATTCGTTTCATGATTCCTCATTCCTTTCGATGCAAAGCCATATACTCTGCTTTTCTCCTTTCGATGCAAAGTCATATACGCCGCTTTCCCGGCGGGCGCCCGGATTTTCCGTTTCAGCCCTTGTCAGGCATTTCCAAAACAGATCCCATCGGGCAGTTCTAATACGGCCCGTGACGGTCATTTCCATACAGCCCCTCCCAAGCAGTTTCAATATAGCCCCTTGCCGGCGCGCTTTCAATGTGCTATACTGCAAAAAAGATATCTATTCTGCAAATCGGGAGGCGCGCCATGCAAAGCGGCAGGATTTATGTTTCCGAACTTTCGGCCACCCGGCATAATTTCCCAAGCTACCATTTCTGCCGGGGAAACAGCAGCCAGAGGAAGACGCGGATCGGCATCATTCTGAAAGGCAGCGGAACCTACATTTACCTGAACAAACGGCTGCCTGTGAATACGGGCGACATGGTCTTCATTCCGGAAAACATTTACTGCTATTCGGAATGGCGGGGCAATCCGGAAATCGATGTACTCTATGTGAGCAGTTTCATGCACTATGAAAGATTCTGCTACGAACCGCAGACGGTCGCCTGCGGGGAAACCGAGAGAAGGCTCCTTTTAAGGATCAGCGGCCTCCTGTCCGCGGAAAATTCGGAAATCTCAAAGGAACTGGAAGCATATTCCTTATTTTACAGACTCCTCAGCGTCATCCTTCCCCGCATGGAAACATCCCGGATTTCCACGGATACCACGCTCCTTACGGCCATCGCCTTCATCACGGATCACTGGGACAGCCCCTTTTCCGTCACCGACGTGGCGAGGAACTGCTGTATCAGCGAATCCACGCTCTATCATCTTTTTCAGAAGGAACTTGGGCAGACGCCGATCCGTTTCCTAAACGCGATAAAAATCAACCACGCGATCGAGTATCTGGAAAATAGTAAGTATTCTATTTCCACCATCAGCAGGCTGGCCTGCTTCGCCTCGGAAAACCATTTTCGCAAGGTCTTTGCGGACATCACGGGAACGACCCCGTTGAAATTCCGCAAGAACAACAGGCGCATGGCGTAAGGGGCGCCTCCCATGCGCTTACACGCGGGCGGGCGCTTCCCCTGAAGGACCGCTCCCCGTCCGCAAATAAAGGTTGACACTTCCCGTCAAATCGGCTAAACTAAAGAAAAACATTTGAAAAGGCGGGGCAGGCAGGAGGTCAGAATATGGGAGTTGTATTTACAATAATTTTTATTGTGGCGCTGGTCCTTGTCGGTTTATATTTCCTTGGAAATAAACTGATGAAGAAACAAAATGAAGCGCAGCAGGTCATCCGGCAGAACCGCCAGACGGTTTCCGCCAGACAGGCATTGGAAAGCGTTCCCGGCTATATGAAGATTCGAAAGCTTCCAATGGCGAAGGTGAAAGTAGGCCCGCAGATTACGACCATGCTTTGCGACCCTAAGGTTTTTAAAACTCTGCCCGTTAAAAAAGTCGTAAAAATCGAGATCGCCGGCGCGTACATACTTGGTTTTTCAACCGCCAAAAAAGGCGAAAAGAAGGTGGAGCGCCCGCATAAGCTCACCTTCCGCGAAAAGATCGCGAACAAGGCAAACGCCCTTTCAGAGCAGAAAGCGAAACTCGATAAAAAATCAAAAAACAGCAAAACCAGCAAAAAATAGCACAGCATAGAAAAGCAGCATAGATAGAAAAACTGCAAAGACAGAAAAACCGCAAGGATAGAAAAACTGCAAAGATACGCTGATTTCTTTCCCGCGTAAAATACAGACAGTTTTATTTCAAACACGGCCAGCCGTCCGAAATCCATCGGAGGCTGGCCGTGTTTTTACCGTTCAAGAGCAAGCTCCAGCAGCCGTTCTACGAGATCTTTTGCATCAAGCCCCATATCCGCGCACAGGGCGGGATACATGCTGATGGAGGTAAAGCCGGGCATGGTATTGATTTCATTAAAGACAACCTCTCCCGTCCCTTCTTCCACGAAGAAATCAACTCTGGAAAGCCCGTATCCGTCGATGGCCTTAAAAATCGCGACAGCGTCCCTGCGGATTTCCTCCTCCTGCGGCAGGCAGGACGCGATCTCGGTTTTCGAATCCGGGTTGCTGTATTTTGCGTCATAGGTATAAAACGCGTCGGCGGCCAGAATTTCACCGACCCGCGACGCCTTGACGTCCCAGCCTCCAAGAACCGCGCACTCCACCTCGCGCCCGACGATCTCCTCCTCGACCAGAATCTTTCTGTCATGTTCCGAAGCGAGCATGAGCGCCGGCACAAGCTGTTCGCGGCTGCCGGCCCGAGATACGCCGACGGAAGAACCTGCGTTCGACGGTTTCACAAAAACAGGATACGGAAGCGCCTCTTCGATTCTTTTTACGGCTGCGTCCAGGCCGTCCCCCGTCAGTTCTTCACGGTATACACCGACGTATTTCGCCTGACGGATCCCAAGCGGCGCCACAAGACGCTTTGTCGTCAGCTTATCCATGGCGACGGCGGAAGCCAAAACCCCGTCGCCGACATACGGAAGCCCCGCCATCTCCAAAACGCCCTGAATCGTCCCGTCCTCGCCCATAAGACCGTGCAGAACCGGAATCGCCGCGTCCACCCGCACCTTGCGGAGCGGCTCTTCCAGAATCCAGAGCTTCTCCTTTTCGCGGCTTGGCACGATCACAGCAGACGGCACGTCCGCAAGCTCCTCATCCGTGTAGTCCCGTATCGAATCCACCAGCTTCCACCGGCCTTTTTTCGTGATAAAAATCCGATAGACCGTATGCCGCCCGCGGTCGATCGCCTCGTCGAATGTTCGCGCCGAACGGCAGGAAATTTCATGCTCGGACGACATGCCTCCATACAATAACACAATATTCACAGCAGTTTCCTCGTTTCTGTATTTGAAACCGCGTTCGCGGCAGTTTCCACGTTTCCGTTCCTGAAACCGCGTTCAAAAGGTTTCCTCGTTTCCTCTCCTGAAACCGCGTTCAAAAGGTTTTCCCGTTTCCGCATTTGAAACCGTCTGCCTCCGCTCATCCGGGAAAGCCGGCCGTTTTCAGGACGCTGTGCCTGAGCAGTTCCCGGTCCGTCTGCTCCACGATCTCCTTTTCCGCCGCGACGCAGTAGAAAAAAACGGAAATGCCGCATTCCGGAAAATACCGGCCATAGAGCAGCCCCTCCATCGCGACAGGCTGAAACGGCGTTTCGCCTTCGATCGTCGGCGGTTTTCCATATTGGAGATAGGACCGCGCATACCCGTCCGCCTCATGATACGCGCCGTTTACCGTAAGATGCGCCCGCAGCCGGGTCCAGCCGGGAATGGAAAGGTATTCTGCATTGTCTTCCTCTTCATAGACCGACCAGTCAAAACGCCAGTCGTCCTCCGTCAGTCCAAAATCGGAAAGGACCAGCCATCGGAAATCGTACTCCGGCACGAGGGCGATTTCCCCCGCGTCGGCGGCCCCGTTTTCGGAAAACCCGTAAGGCTCCCCGTCCTCGCGCCGTACCAGATATGCGCCGTAAAAACTGTTATACCGGGGCGAGGAAGGGTCGTAAAGCGCCGAAGAACGGCTGTACCAGTGCGGATACGCCGGAAAATTATATAACACGGTCAGTTCGGCGTCTTCTCCGCACCAGTCCGCAAAGCCGCTTTCATCGTGAAACGTCATTACAAAGGGGTACCATCCCTTTCCTCCGGGAATGGAAAGCGAAATCCCCTCGTCCGCAAGCAGGCTGTTCTTCTTTTGCTGCGCGCTGTAGACCCGCATGACAAGCATGCTCCGCCAAAACGGAACCGCAAGCGAAACCGCAA
>CAYUPA010000030.1:0-1378 GCA_964446565.1 uncultured Lachnospiraceae bacterium | reverse complement strand
CGAAACCGCAAGCGGTAGAAGAAGGCAAAGGACCAGTACGGAAATCGATCTTCGTATGTTTCGTCTTTTTTTCATCGAAAATAGATAGAACTGCCGCATCCGGCAGTTCTTCTGTTGTTTTTCTCAGTGGATGGACTCGAACAGGTCCGCGGCAATCTTATGGCTGAAGTCAACGGCCCTTTGAATTTCCTCATCCGACACGCTGGGCTTGGAAAAAAGACCCTTTTTGGCAACGATGCTGCATGTATCGACAACATTGACGCCGTTGTTCTTAAAGATGGTCTTCAGCGTGTCCAGGCCTTCGTGCCCGGTTTTGGAAATCTCGATCAGCGCGACGTTATACGCCTTTTCGGTCGTCATGCTCTCTATGAACTCCGTAAATTTCTTCGGCATTTTGCCGTACTGCTCATAGACGATAATGACCAGCTTTTCTTTGTTGCACTGATAAGCCGGAGGGATCTGATCGCATTTGCATTTGAACAAACTGCTTATCTGATCGCCAACCAGACGGGCCTGTCCGCCTTTCTCATCCTTACTAAAGAAAAACGTCTGCAGTTTCATTGGTAACATCCCTTCTTCTTTCAAAATGATTTATCATTATAGCATTTTCCCCCGGCAAAAGCAATGAAAACTTAAAGAAACGGATTTTTTCCCGTACCGTTTTTAAGGACCAAAGTTCTCCGCGCGATCAATCCGCGGCGCATGACCGAAAAAGAGAGCAAATCATAAAGTTTTGCGAAATATGGGGAAAACATTGACGATGCGGAGTTTTTTGGGTATAGTAATGGCTGAAGAGGCGATCTCGTGATCATCAGGCCGTGCAGTGCCTGCGTGACCGGAAGGATTTAAATTTTTAGTTCATTTGAGAAAATTTTACGCAACAATTCACCTGACAGGAGGACATCAAAATGAAACTGCAATATCTGGGGACTGCCGCCGCCGAGGCGGTTCCGGCGCCGTTTTGCGAGTGCGAAGTCTGCGAAAACGCCCGAAAAAAGGGAGGCCGCAACATCCGCACGCGCAGCCAGTCTCTGGTGGACGGACGACTGCTGATTGATTTTCCGGGAGATACCTATCTCCACACCTTGCGCGATCACATCCGGCTTTCGGATATAGACGCCTGCATCATCACACATTCGCACTTCGATCACCTGTATCCGCAGGAACTTTTCTGCCGCGTCGACTGCGCCGCGCACATGAAAAAAGAAAAGCCGTTCCGTATGTATGGAACCGCGCCGGTCCTGTCGGCCCTGCGCGGCGGCGCCGCGGAAACAAAAGAACTTGAGGACACAGGGAAACTGATCCTGACCGAAATCCATCCGTTTGAACCGTTTCAGGCGGCGGGCTACCGCATCACCGCGCTCAAGGCCGATCACAG
>CAYUPA010000029.1:9803-11900 GCA_964446565.1 uncultured Lachnospiraceae bacterium | reverse complement strand
GCCGCGCCGCGGACATAAAAGATCGATGCGGGAGGGTTCTCATGGCATATATGACGTTGTACCGGAAATGGAGGCCGCGGACTTTTGACGAGGCTGTGGGGCAGACGTCGGTGGTCACAGCGCTGCGCAATCAGGTTCTGTACAACCGGATCGGGCATGCCTATCTGTTTTGCGGAACCCGGGGGACCGGGAAGACGTCGATGGCAAAGATTTTTGCCCGGGCCGTCAACTGTCTGCATCCTGTGAACGGAAATCCCTGCAATGAATGTGAACTGTGCCGGGAGGCGGAATCCGGCTTCAACCTGATCGAAATCGACGCCGCGTCGCACACGGGCGTTGAGAATATTCGGGAGATTCGGGACGAAGTGGCGTATACCCCGGCGAGGGGAAAGTACCGTATCTATATCATCGACGAGGTTCACATGCTTTCCTCCGGCGCCTTTAACGCGCTGTTAAAAACACTGGAAGAGCCGCCGGAGCATGTCATTTTCATCCTTGCGACGACGGAGCCGCATAAGGTGCTGCCTACGATTATTTCCCGGTGTCAGCGCTATGATTTTAAACGGTTTACCGTTTCGGAGATTTTGGGCCAGCTGCAGAAGATTCGCGGGGAAGAGGGTTTTCAGGCGACCGACGACGCGCTTCGCTATATCGCAAAGGCGGCGGACGGCGGGATGCGGGACGCGCTCAGCATTATGGAGCAGTGCGTTTCCTTTTATGTGAATGAGGAAATAACTCTTCCGAAGGTGCTTTCAATTCTGGGAGCGACGGACCGGGAGGTCTATTATCGCATGACGGAGGCGGTAGTTGAAAGGCGTATGGCCGACGCGCTCAGAATCGTAGGTCAGATTTTCATGGAGGGGCGGGATGCGGCCGCATTTTTGAGCGGCTGGATGCAGCATCTGCGCAATCTTCTGCTGGTGAAAGCCTTAGGAGCGGACGGCGCGTCCGTTCTGGAACTGGGAGCCGAAGAGGCCGAATCGCTTGCACAGCAGGGGCAGAGCCTCCCGGTCGAGCAGTTGACCTATTATATTGAAGAGCTGTCCGCGCTGGAGGCGCAGATGCGGTATGCGGCGGAAAAGAGGGTGATTCTGGAAGTCGGCGTGATCCGCTTATGCCAGATGGCATCGGAATCCGGCGACGGCGCGCTGGAAGCGAGGGTTGCGCTGCTCGAACAGCGCCTTGCGTCCGGCGGATCGGAAGCCGGGCAAACCGCGCAATCCGCCCAGCCCGCCGGAACGGCCGAAGCCGGGCTGTCTGCCCGAACTCCGGAAACCACAGGAACAGATCAATCAGCGCAGCCCGCCCAATCAGCCCAACCCGCTGAATCCGCGGAACGGGTTCTTGCCGGCTGGCCACAGATCAAGAAAGAAATAATCAAGCAGAACCCGGGCCTGTATATCCTGAACATGATGGAGCTTCGGCAGGACAGGGAGACAGGCCGTCTGTGCCTCATCAGCCGGAATCCGATATACTGCGATCAGCTGAACGCGAAAAACGGAGAGAAGCTGCGCCTGATCGAACAGGCGATTCGAGACAGGACGGGACTTACGGCTGCGCTTTCTGCGGTCTCCGACAAGGAGACGCCGAAAGATGCCGGGACGGATGATCTTGCCGAGATTTTATCGGCCGTCCAGGGGGATATCACGTGGGAATAGTTGACTTTTCAAGAACGAAAATTTATAATGAACAAAACAAATACAGGAGGAACATATGGCTAAGCGAGGAGGCATCCCGGGCGGCGGCGCGATACCCGGAAGCATGAATAATCTGATGAAACAGGCGCAGCGGATGCAGCGCCAGATGGAACAGGTGCAGAAGGATCTGGAAACGCAGACGGTCGAAGCGACTGCGGGCGGCGGCGCGGTCCGTGTCGTCGTAACCGGCAAGAAGGAAGTGCAGGAGATCGAAATCAAACCGGAAGCCGTTGATCCGGAGGATGTCGAGATGCTGCAGGACCTTGTGGTCGCCGCCGTCAATGAAGCGCTCCACAAAGCGGAAGATCTCGTAAACAGCCAGATGAGCAGTCTGACAGGCGGACTGAACCTTCCGGGAGGAATGGGCGGCCTTCTCTAAAGGACGCCTCACGGGGGACGG
>CAYUPA010000029.1:0-9793 GCA_964446565.1 uncultured Lachnospiraceae bacterium | reverse complement strand
CGGTTCAAAAATTTCCATATTGATTGAAGAACTTGCAAGACTGCCCGGCATCGGTCTGAAGACCGCCCAGCGTCTTGCCTTTTATATTATTCACATGAAAAGCGAGGAGGTCGCGGCCCTTGCCTCCGCTCTCGTCGAGGCGAAGGAAGGGGTCCGGTACTGCTCTAAATGCTGCACGCTGACGGATTCGGACCTGTGCCCGATCTGCGCGGACGAACGGCGCGATGCCGGTACCATCATGGTGGTGGAGGATTCGCGGGATATGGCGGCCTATGAAAAGACAAAACAATATAAGGGCCTGTACCATATTCTGCACGGTGTGATATCTCCTCTCGAGGGAATCGGGGCCGACGAGCTTACCATTAAAGAGCTTTTGGAAAGGCTTAAGGACCCCGGGGTCCGCGAGGTGATCCTCGCGACCAACCCGACGGTGGAAGGCGAGGCGACGGCAATGTATCTGTCCCGCCTGATTAAACCGCTGGGAATTCAGGTGTCCCGGATCGCCAACGGCGTTCCTGTGGGCGGCGATCTGGAATATATCGACGAGGTCACGCTTACAAGAGCGCTTGAAGGACGGGTCAGTCTGTGACGCATCGAGGTGGACAGAGGACATGAAGAAAAGACATGAAGGAGCGCTGTGCGGCCTCATTTGTCTCACGCTTGCAACTTCCTGCGGCATTATGCCGGAAGAGGAGCAGCTTCCTGCCGCGCCGGTCGTAGAAGAGGTCGCGCCGATAGAGTATACGACGACGATCGTGCAGAGAGGCGATATTGCGATTACAAAAGTTGTAAATTGTACATATCTTGCGGCCAAATCGGAAACCCTGACGTTTTCTGTGAGCGGCGAGCGCGTAAAAACGACCTATGTGAAGGCGGGCGATACGGTACAGTCCGGTGATTTGCTTGTCGAACTGGAAATGGGCGATCTCGCGGATCAGCTTCAGACGGAGACGGACGCGCTGGACACGCTGAATCTGCAGAAATCGCACATCGCGCAGCAAAAGGAGCTTGCGATTCGCCGCTGCAACATGAAGATTCAGCAGGTGCAGAACCAGATTTATCAGGCGGCCGCGCCGGAACCGGAGACGATACCGGAGTTTGTACCCGAATCGGACACCGGACTGGAATCGGACGCCGAACAGTGGCCGCCCGTCGGACAGTGGCCGCCTGTCGAAGCGGAACCTTCCGAAGGAGCGGAACCAGCCGCCGAAGAAGCTGAACCGGCCGCCGAACCGGAGACCTCGGCGGACAGCGCGCAAACGGCGGAACTCGTTCAGCAGCTTTCCGAGCTCGAGCAGGAGCGGACCTCGGTCCAAAGCCAGTACGATCAGCGTCTTGGCGAAGCGGAGGATTCCATTTATATTGAGAAAATGAAGATCGACGAAATCCGGCAGAAGATCGAAAAACGCAGGGTGTACGCGGGCATCGACGGCATGGTGACCTCTGTGCGCACGGTTGACGACAGCGAGACCGTTTCGGAGGATATGTACGCCGCCCGGATTGTGGACCCCGAATCCGCCGCTTTTGTGGTGACCGGAGAGGATGCGGCTGACTTTTTCCCCGGGGACCGATATACGGTGGAGTGCGACGATACGCAGTATGAGGCGGTCGTTGTCGACGGAAGCGAACTGGGGGTCGGGAAGAAGAAGGAGGACGAGGAGCCGTCCGCGTATTTGAAAGTGGCGGAAGAAAGTCCGGAGCTTGCCGAGTCCTGGATGGCGAAATCGATCACGGGAAAGATCACCATTGTCACGGATTCCCGGGAAAATGCGCTCTATATTGAAACCGGCGCCGTCAAGCAGCTTGACGGGCAGGCCATCGTCTACTATCTGGATGAAGATGGGCAGAAGAGCATGAAAGAAATCGAAACCGGGCTCAATACCGGAGACTATGTGGAAGTGGTCCGCGGCCTCGAAGAAGGCGAAACGATTATCATGGAGTAGAAGAAGTATGAAACGGATGGGATTGCTTTTAACGCTGATCCTGCTGCTTTCCGGCTGCTCCGCGAAAGAGACGGAACCCGCGCCGGAACTGATGGAGCCGGTCGGCGCCTCGCAGGATACGACGGTTGTCGTCAAAAAGGAAATCAGCGAAAGGCAGAGCCTTAACGGAAAGGTGACGCCGGAACGGGCCGAGCTGTCTTTTACGATGGACGGGAATCTGGATACGCTGTATGTCGCCGTGGGCGATAAGGTAAAAAAGGGCGACCTTCTGGCAGAGCTTGACAAAGAGACGCTGACGGAGCAGATTGAGGAGCTTACGGACCGCATTGCCGATGCGAAGAAAGATAACGCGTATGTGAATCAGCAGCTGCAGTATGATATTTTAATCAGCGAAGCCGAGCGCGGCAAAGCGGGCGCGGAAGGCGCGGATGAATCGGCCCTCGCGCTGAAAGCGCTCGATGTCGAGGAAAAACGCCTTGCCTTCGCGCAGGCGCAGGAATCGCAGGCGCTTTCGCTCAAACAGATGAACGCACAGCTGAAGCGCCTTAAAGAGCGGCTTGAAACGAATAAGATTCTGGCGCCCCGCGACGGCACCGTCACATACGTGGATGAAAAAATGAAAGAGGGCGCGCCGATATCCGCGTATGACCCGGTCATTTATCTCGCGGATGAAAGCAGCCTTTCCATCCTCGCGGAGAACGTATCCCAATCTACGGTCGAGCACGCGTACGAAATCGGCGCCCTGATCCGCGGCAAACGATACAAGGTCACGATGGAACCTTACGATATGTCGACCTACGTGTCCATCGTCTCGGCCGGCGGCACGCCGTTCAGCCGTTTTCAGTTTGATAAAATCGACGACAGCGTGCAGGCGGGCGATTACGCGGCGATTATCGTGACCACGTCGCATGTCGACGACGCGCTGGTCATTCCCAGCGGCGCTTTGTACCATGAGGATCGAACCGCGTACGTTTACAAAATAGTCAACGGAAAGCGCGAACGGCACAACGTGAAAACGGGCCTGATTACGTCGGTTGAAATCCAGATTACAGAGGGGCTCGAGGAAGGAGATGTCGTCTATGTACAAGGCTGATCGACACCCGGCGGGAGCGCGGATTCTTGCCGCGGTTACGGCTTTCTTTCTCCTTACCGGCTGCTCCGGAGGAGGCGGCCGGGAAGCGGAGCTCATGGACGAAAAACTGATCGTGCCGGAAAAAGCCAACTATCAAACGGCGACGGTTCACAGGGGCACTTACGTTACGGAAGAATCGACCGGCGGCACCGCCGCGCACCAGATATCGGCCAGCCTTTTCTGGGATAAGGAAAACAGCCGGTACGGGGAAGTTCCCGTTTTAACGGGGGATAAGGTGAAAAAGGGCGACGTGCTGATGCGGTTTTCGACGGAAGACAGTCAGGTTGAACTTGAGCAGAAGCAGGTAGAGCTGAAACGTCTGGAGCAGGAGTATTCGGCAAACCGCGCCGAGAGACAGAAGGAGATGGCGGCGGCAAAGAACGGATTATACGAATTGTCGTCGTATGATTATCAGATCGCGGAATATCAGATTGAAAAAAAGTGGTCCGAGTATGAGCAGTACTGTTACGATACGGAAAAACGCCTCGCGGACCTCAGAGAATCGATAAAGGAGCTTCAGAAAGAGCTGGACCGCGACTGTCTTACCGCGCCGTTTGACGGCGTGATTGAAAACATCGCGTATTATAAACTGGGAAGCAAAGTGCCTGTGAACGAGACCCTGATTACGATCTATTCGCTGGATAAGCTGGTGATTCTGGCCGAGGAGAGAAATCAGTCCTTCGCGTATAATCAGCCGGTCACGGTGACGTTTGGAAGAGACCAGACCATGAGCGGCAGGGTGATTCAGGCGTATAATATTATGCCGGATGAAGTCCAGTCGGCGATGACGCAGTTCATCGTTGAGACGAATGAGCCGATGCCGGAGAAAATGCTCACCTCCCGTTCCGGGGGGCGGATTACGGTGCAGGGCAGCGGGGAAAAGCTGAACGACGTGCTGATCGTGGATCACAAGGCGGTCGGACTGGAAGAAGGAAGATACTATGTGCAGCTTCTCGCGGACGGAGAGGTACATAAACGGTTTGTTACGCTCGGATGCAAAACGAACAGGGGCAACGGAACGGTCGTCTGGATTCTTGAAGGCGTGTCAGAAGGGGACGAACTGGTTTTGCTTAATTAGGGGGATGCGGAATGCTGCGTTTTTTATTTCATAAGATTATCAATAAAAAATGGATGATAGCAAGCCTGCTGATCGGGAATGTCCTCCTGATTGCCATCGTTTCCAGCTGCGCGCTGTATGAAAACGCGATCATGCAGAAGATGCTGACGTCCAATCTGGCCGCGTATCTGCGGGAAGAAAACGCCTACCCGGGGCTTACGGTCATGAATTATTCCGCAAGCAGAGGAAGGGCGTTTGAACAGGAAGACGCAGAACGCCTTGCCTCGATCTCCACCCAGGCGGAAAACTACGCGAAAGACGTCGGGCTTCCGGAATCGTATTTCATAACGCATTATTTTACGCAGGTGACCGGCGTTTCGCAAATTCAGTCGGGCGACGGAAAAGAGAGCGACAAAATTCAGGCGTCCTTAAGCGCGTACAGCGGCATCGAGGACCATATCACGATAACCGCGGGGACGCTGTATTCCGGGCAGCTTCAGGAGAATAACACGATCGAAGTCATCGTGCCGCAGAGGACCATGGTCGATCTGAACCTGATGATCGGCGAGATTTTCCATATCGAAGGGATCGAGGACGCGGGCGGAAACGAGTATTCCGTTAAGATTACAGGCGTGTTCGAACCCACGGACAGCGAGGATATCTACTGGTATTCGTCTCCCGCGAACTGGCTGCAGACCTTTGTTATTCCGATGGAGCAGTTTCAGCAGATCGTCTTCGCGGAAAACGGGCAGCGGCCGTCGTTCAATGCCCAATGGGCCTCGGTCGTCCGCTATACGGATATGAAGGGCAGGGACGCGGCCTCGGTCATCGAAAAGATCGACCGCTTTACCGATTCGTTTGATCCCGGGAAGATTCGGGCCAATTTCTATGATATTTTCACGGATTATGTAGCGCAGGCCTCGAAGCTGCGGGTAACGCTTCTCGTGCTGCAGATTCCGATTTTCATTCTTCTTTCGGCTTTCATCTTCATGGTGTCCCGGCAGATGCTGGAGATGGAGGAAAATGAAATCGCGATTTACAAGAGCCGCGGCGCGTCCAGAAAACAGATTCTCGGACTCTATCTGCTGCAAAGCGTGATTTTGACCGTTTTGAGCCTGCTTCTTGGAATTCCGCTCGGGTATTTCATCTGTCAGGCGATCGGCTCGGCGAACGCGTTTCTGGATTTTGTAAAACGCTCCGCCCTTCCCATCACGCTGACGCCTCAAATGTGGCTCTATGTGCTGCTTGCCGCCCTCGTCTCGATCGGCGCGATGGTCATTCCGGTATTTCGCCACTCGGACGTAACGATTGTGGCTCATAAGCAGAAAAAAGCCAGAGCAAACAAAACGCCGCTGTGGCAGAAGCTGTTTCTGGACCTTATTCTGCTTGCGATCGCGCTGTACGGGTACTACCTTTTCAATCAGAATATGGAGTATCTTTCACAGACGATGATGAAGGGCTCCTCGCTGGGGCCTCTGCTCTATCTGAGTTCGTCCGTTTTCATTCTGGGAGCGAGTCTTCTGGTGCTGCGCATTTTCCCATGGGTGATCCGGCTGATCTTTTTGATCGGACGCAGGTTTTGGTCGCCCGCGCTCTATGCGTCCTTTCTGCGCATCATGCGGACCCGGGGCAACCAGGGTTTTCTGATGGTTTTCCTGATTATGACGGTTTCGCTCGGAATTTTCAACGCGCAGGCGGCGCGGACGATCAACGAAAACGGCGAGCAGCGCATTCGCTATTCCAACGGGGCGGACCTCGTCGTGAAAGAGGTCTGGGAGACGGATCCGGCCACGGAAGTCCCGATTGAGCCGAATATCAGCCGATACTACAACATGGAGGAGATCGAGGAGATGACCCGCGTGTTCCGCACGAAAGCGAGCGTGTCGACGGACGGCGGAACGCGCAAAGGGGTTGAACTCATGGCGGTCAATACGAAGGAATTCGGGGAGATCGCGTGGTTTAAGGATAATCTGCTCCCAATCCACTGGTATAACTATCTGAACGCGATTTCACAGAACGCGGAAGCCATTCTGATGTCCGAAAACTTTGAAACAGAGTACGGCATACAAATCGGCGACGTCGTGCGCTTCAGCGATGGACAGGGAAATTCCAGCCGGGGCGTCGTGTATGGCTTTGTCGATTATTTTCCCGGCTATCCGCCGGTTGAATATGTAACCGGGGAGGATGGCCTCGTGACCGAAGAGCCCAATTACCTGATCGTCGCCAATCTGGCGCAGATTCAGTCGGAATGGGGCGTTTTGCCGTATGAAATCTGGATGAAAGTGCCCGGTTCGACGCAGTTTATCTATGATTTCGCGGAGGAAAGGGGCGTGCGCTTTTCTGTCTTTCATGACACGAAAGCCGATCTGATCAAATGGAAGAACGATCCGGTGACGCAGGGCACCAACGGGGTGCTGACGGTCGGATTTATCGTTGTTCTGATTCTTTGCGCGATTGGATTCCTGATCTTCTGGAGTCTGTCAATTCAGTCCCGCGTGCTGCAGTTCGGCATCTTCCGCGCGATGGGGATGTCCATACGGGAGGTCTTCAGTATGCTGGGCATCGAGCAGCTGTTCATTTCCGGCGTTTCCATCGCCGCGGGAACGGGGATCGGCCGTATCGCCTCGACACTGTTCGTCCCCATGATTCAGATCGCGTATTCCGCGGCGGAAACGGTGCTTCCTCTCGAACTCGTAAGCGCCGCCGCGGATTACCGCAAACTGTTCTTCTCGATCGGGCTTCTTGTCGTCGTATGCATCGGGGTTTTGATCGCGATCATTTCAAGGATCAAAATTTCGCAGGCCCTGAAGCTCGGCGAGGATTAAGGAGGCAAGCCCATGGAATCCATGATCAGAACGGAAGGCGTAAAGCGCGGGTTCCCCGTCGCCGGCGGCGAGGTATTCTGGGCGCTTAAGGGCATCGATCTCGCGGTGCCCGCGGGGAAACTGACCATCCTGCGCGGGCGGTCCGGCTCCGGCAAGACAACGCTCATGAATATTCTTGGCGCGCTCGATCCGCCGACGGAGGGGCACGTTTTCTTCGGCGATATGGAGATATCCGGCCTTCATGAAAAAAAACTGAGCCGTCTAAGGCGGACGCAAATCGGGTTTGTCTTTCAGTCCGTCGCTCTGATTCCGATGATGACCGCCTATGAAAATGTCGAATTCGCGCTTCGGCTTGCCCGGTATAAGGGCGCGCGGAAAGAGCGCGCGACGGAATGTCTGAAAAAGGTCGGTCTCGGCGCAAGGCTGAACCACATGCCGCAGGAGATGTCCGGCGGCGAGCAGCAGCGCGTAGCCATCGCAAGAGCGATTGCGCATGAGCCGAAGGTTTTGTTTGCGGATGAACCGACGGCGGAGCTGGATACGACGATGGGCCTGCAGGTTATGAAAATTTTCAGGGAACTGACAGAGACGGAGGGCATTACCATCGTAATGACGACCCATGACGCCGGGCTGATGGAACTCGGCGACGTCGTGTACGAATTGGAGGACGGTGAGCTGATTGGCTGAAAACATCATTGAGTGTGAGAATCTCGTTAAAATATATAAGACGAAGGATATCGAGGTGCTGGCGCTGCAGGGGCTGGAGCTTGCCGTGGAGCGGGGAGAACTCATGGCGATCATCGGCAACAGCGGTTCCGGAAAATCCACCTTTTTAAATATGATCGGCGGCCTCGACCGGCCCTCCGCCGGGCATTTGACCGTGGACGGCCGGAATCTCTTCAAGCTGAACGAAAAGGAGCTTGTGGAATATAAAAGGGATGTCGTCGGCTTCGTCTGGCAGAACAATGGACGGAATCTTCTGCCGTATTTAAACGCCCTGCAGAATGTGGAGATGCCGATGATGTTCGGGTCTGTGAAACAAAAAAAGGAACGGGCGCTGGAGCTTCTCGAGCTGGTGGGCATGGAACACAAGAAGGACAGCAGGCTGCGGCAGCTTTCCGGGGGCGAGCAGCAGCGGATCGCCATAGCGATCGCGCTTGCCAACAAGCCGAAACTGCTGCTTGCGGACGAACCGACCGGCTCCGTCGATGGGAAGACGGCGAATTATATTCTGGATGTCTTTAGAAACCTGAACCAGAAACTCGGAATTACGATCGTTATCGTAACGCACGACAGGCTGCTGTCGAAGAAAGTAAACCGGGTCGTTTCCATACGGGACGGAAAGACAAGCAGCGAATTCATCGTGAAACAAAGTTATGCCGACCGTCTTGATTCGATCACGCTGTTTGACGAGACGCAGGAAGAATTCGTGGTGCTGGACCGCGCGGGCCGCCTGCAGATACCGCGGGAGATGCTGACAAGCATCGGCGTCGTGGGCAATAAGGTCCGCATGGACTGCGAAGAGGGGAAGATCGTGATCCGCGCGCCGGAAGAACAGGAACCGAAGGAATAAGCGGAAGGATGGAATAGTCAGAAGAAAGAAACAGGCAAGAGAAGGAAACAGGCAAAAGAAAGAAACAGGCAAAAGAAAGAAACAGGCAGAAGAAAGGAACAGGCAGAAGAAAGAAATAATCAGAGCAGAGGAATAATCATAAGGGGCCGTCTCCATTTGACCGGAGGCGGCCCTTTATTAGGCTATTGCAGCCCGCTTTCTGGTTATGCTTATGTTATGCAAGTTCCGCGAAATACTTGATCGTGCGGACCATCTGCGAGGTGTAGGAATTCTCGTTATCATACCAGGAAACAACCTGTACCTGATAGGTATCGTCATCGATTTTGGTGACCATGGTCTGCGTCGCGTCGAACAGGGAACCATACCGCATCCCGATGACATCGGAGGAAACGATCGGGTCTGTGTTGTAGCCGTAGGTCTCGGACGAAGCGGCCTTCATCGCCGCGTTGATGCTGTCGACGGTGATATCCTTGCCCTTCACAACGGCGACCAGAATCGTGGTGGAACCGGTGGTAACCGGTACACGCTGCGCCGAACCGATCAGCTTGCCGTTAAGTTCCGGAATCACCAGACCGATGGCCTTGGCGGCGCCGGTGGAATTCGGAACGATGTTGGCGGCGCCGGCTCGGGCGCGGCGCAGATCGCCCTTGCGATGCGGGCCGTCCAGAATCATCTGATCGCCTGTGTACGCGTGTACGGTGGTCATGATGCCGCTTACGATCGGCGCGTAGTCATTCAGAGCCTTCGCCATCGGAGCCAGGCAGTTGGTCGTGCAGGAAGCCGCGCTGATGATCGTATCCTCGGGCGTCAGGGTTCCCTCATTGACGCCGTATACGATGGTCGGCAGATCGTTGCCGGCTGGCGCGGAAATAACGACCTTCTTGGCGCCGGCTGTGATATGCGCTTCGGCCTTCGCCTTTTTAGTGTAAAATCCGGTGCATTCCAGTACAACGTCTACGCCAAGTTCGCCCCATGGAAGGTTCGCGGCGTCCTTTTCGGAATAGATCGTGATCTCCGTTCCGTCGACCGTGATGGAATTCTCGCCGCTCGAAATTTCATGTTCATACCGGCCCTGCGCGGTGTCGTACTTCAGAAGATGAGCCAGCATGGCGGGGCTCGTCAAATCATTGATCGCAACAACTTCATACCCTTCGGCGCCGAACATCTGACGGAACGCCAGGCGGCCGATACGGCCAAAACCGTTAATAGCAACTTTTACAGCCATTGGAATACCTCCTGATAAATAATATTAAGATGATTCTA
>CAYUPA010000028.1:9171-12018 GCA_964446565.1 uncultured Lachnospiraceae bacterium | reverse complement strand
AATATCATGATGAATTGATCATACCGCTGGAACTGCGCAGTGTCTTACATTCCTGCGCACAGATTTATAACGAGGAGGACCTTTATGATAAAAGACCTTGTAAAAAAGAACCGCAGCTACCGCGGTTATGACGAAAGCCGAAAGATAAGCAGGGAAGAACTGCGGGAAATGGTCGACTGCGCGCGGCTGACCGCCTCCAGCGTAAACCAGCAGCCTCTGCGCTACTACCTTGCCTGTGAAAAAGAAGACGTCCATAAAATTCAGGGCCTTACAAAATGGGCGGCCGGTCTGCCGCAGCTTTCGCTTCCGCATCCGGGAAAGAATCCGACCGCTTTTATCGTGATCTGTCAGGACACCTCCCGGTGGAATTCCCTGAATGCGTTTCAAAAGGACGTTGGAATCGCGGCGCAGACCATTCTTCTTTCCGCCGTTGAAATGGGACTCGGCGGATGCATGATTGGGAATTTTAACGCCGATGCGCTGAAAGAGGTTCTGAATTTGCCGCAGGACCTTACGCCGGTTCTCGTCGTCGCCATCGGGAAACCCGCTGAGACAGTCGTTCTGACGGAAGCGGAAACAGACGGTTCTACCGCGTACTACCGGGATGAAAACGATGTTCATTACGTGCCGAAACGCCGGCTTGACGATTTGCTGATTAACGGATAGGCGCCTGTCTTTTTGCGCCATGCTGAAACAAATTCCGCGGCGGTTCGGATGTGGCCGGCCTTCTGACGGCCCGGCAAGAAGCATGCTATTTGTTAGCCTGCCGCACGCTTACTCCGCAGGAGGCGCCGGCCACCATTAACTATTCCGCACGCTATAAAAAAGAACGTCTCCAGATTCTCCACCTGAAGGCGTTCTTTTTTTGCGGCCGTTTTACAGGCCCTTTACAATGGCGCTATTCATCGCTGAAATGTTTCTTCTGTAAGTAAAAACAAGCGGACGGCAATCCTTAACCGTACAGGAACGCCGCCCTGATCCTCGCATGGCGGAAACTCCTGCTTTTCTTTTTTCACTGCCTCTCAAAACGGACCAAAATCCGCTTACTTCAAGGTGACCTTTGCGCCTGCCTCTTCCAGTTTTGTCTTCAGTTCTTCGGCCTCTTCCCTGGTTGCGCCTTCCTTCAAAACCTTCGGCGCGGACTCTACGAGGTCCTTCGCTTCTTTCAGGCCCAGACCGGTGATTCCGCGGACCACCTTGATAACCTGAATCTTCTGCGCGCCGATTTCAGTCAGCTCGACGTCGAATTCCGTCTTCTCCTCTTCCGGAGCGGCAGCAGCGGCGGCAACCGCGACGCCCGCGGCGGCGGATACTCCAAACTCCGTTTCACAGGCCGTTACCAGCTCGTTCAGTTCCAATACAGTCAATCCCTTGATCGCTTCAATGATTTCCTGAATATTTGCCATAATATACTTCCTCCTGTCATAATTGCAATTTTGTTCTCATGCCGTCCCTGGCGGCACAATGTTTTCCCGTTTTCGGGTTCACCATTCCGGTTTCACCCATTCCGTTATCACCCATTCCGGTTTCATCCATTCCGTTTTCATTCGTGCTTTTCATCCGCGTCCTGCTCCTTCAGGCTGCGGATTCCTGTACCGACGGGTCTTCGGATTCAGGCGTTTACGGACTTGCTCTTCGCAATCTCGTTGACAACGCGCGCGAAAGCGGACATCGGAGCCTTGAAGCTTCCCAGCAGACGGGACAGCAGAACCTCTCTCGGCGGAATCTTCGCCATCGCGACGATCGTCTTGTCGTCGTAATAGGTTCCATCGATCACGCCCGCCTTGAACGCCATCGGTTCATACTTGTCGACAAACGCGTCGAGCTCTCTGGCCGCCGCGGTTGGGTCCTCATAGCTGATCGCTACGGCCGTCGGCCCCTCAAGGTGCTTTGTCAGAGGCTCAAACGGCGTACCCTGAACCGCGAAGTGCAGCATCGTATTCTTGTAAACCTTATAATCGACGCCCACCTCACGCATGTGTTTGCGCAGTTCGGTATCCTGTTCGACAGTCAGTCCGCGCGAACTCACGAGAACAACGGCGCCCGCCTTGTCCAGCTTCTCCTTGATCTCGTTCACAATTTCCTTTTTTGCTTCGATTTTCGGCAATTTCTTCACCTCCCAGTTTCAAACTTGCTGCCATGCCGCCAAAGGCGGCATAAATACTCAACCGAAACCGCTGCCCTTTATAAACAGGGCGTCAGGGTAAAAAAGACACCAGACGAACCGTACCGTGCTTCGCACTTCCCCGGTATCATAAATACAGCCCCTTCCGAAGAAGAGGCTGCTTCCATACATTCAGACACATCCTGAACTCTCTGGAATCGGTACCTCGGCGGGCCCCCATGGTTACGGCTGCCGCCGCCTGCTGTCTCCGGTCCGTCCTGTAGACTTGTAAACTATATCAGATTCTGTCTCAGGTGTCAAGTTTTATTCTTCGGCACGAAGAGGATTGATCTTCACGCCGGGACCCATCGTTGACGAAATCACCAGACTGCGGATGTACTGGCCCTTCGCGGCCGCGGGCTTTGCCTTTATAATCGCTCCAATCAAGGTGCGGAAATTCTCTGCGAGCTTTTCGGGACCGAAAGAAACTCTGCCGAACGGGACGTGAATGATATTGGCGCGGTCAAGACGGTACTCGACCTTACCTGCTTTGATATCCTGAATCGCCTGCTGCACGTTCATCGTCACCGTACCGGACTTCGGGTTCGGCATCAGGCCCTTCGGGCCAAGAATACGTCCCAGACGCCCGACGACGCCCATCATATCCGGAGTCGCGACGACGGCGTCGAATTCGAACCAGTTCTCTGACTGAATCTTCTGCACGTATTCCTCCGCGCCGACAT
>CAYUPA010000028.1:0-9161 GCA_964446565.1 uncultured Lachnospiraceae bacterium | reverse complement strand
TGACGCCCGCGAGGCGGGCGGCGGTGTACGCCCGGTCGAACGCGGCGAGCTGCAGCGCGACGGACGGATGGCCGGGCTCGTCGGCCGCGGCGAGGTGAGACCACAGGCCCACGACCTCGATCGCGCCGGCCTCCTCCGCCTCTTTCGCCCTGTCGCCTCTGGCAAAAACCAGCACGCGGACATTGCGTCCGGTTCCATGAGGCAGGACGACGGCGCCGCGCACCTGCTGATCCGCATGCCGTCCGTCGACGCCGAGACGGATGTGAGCCTCCGCCGTCTCGTCAAACTTCGCGCCAGCCATATCGACTACGAGCTGAATCGCCTCCGCCGGGGAATACTGCACAGCCCGGTCATATTTCTTAGCGGCCTCTAAATACTTCTTTCCTCTTTTCATCGTAAAACCTCCTTGTGGTAATAGCGGGGAGTTCCCTCCCACAAAACGAACGGCCGTCCGGACAGCGGCTCCGGAACAGCCTGCTGACCTGCCGGAGAAACCATCCGACAGTCTCTTACAGAGTGTAAACCATTTCTGACAGCCCGACAGGCCTGAATCAGTCGACTACCGTTACGCCCATGCTGCGGGCTGTGCCCGCGATCATGCTCATGGCGGCTTCCACGCTCGCCGCGTTAAGATCCGGCATCTTAAGCTCCGCGATCTCCCTCACCTGCGCCTTCGTAATCTTCGCGACCTTCGTGGCCTTCGGGCTTCCGGAACCGGACTCGATGCCGCAGGCCTTCTTGATCAAAATGGCGGCGGGCGGAGTCTTCGTTACAAACGTAAAGCTCCGGTCCTGATAGACGGTGATGACAACGGGGGTGATCATTCCCGCGTTGTTCGCGGTTCTCGCGTTAAATTCTTTCGTAAACGCCGCGATATTCACGCCGTGCTGGCCGAGCGCCGGGCCGACGGGAGGAGCCGGCGTCGCCTTCCCGGCGGGAATCTGCAGCTTAATGTATCCTGTGATTTTCTTTGCCATAGTCTTTACACCTCCAAAGGTTCATAAACTCAATTTTTCTCTTATCCGATCTTGGAAATCTGGCTGAATGTGAGCTCAACCGGCGTTTCGCGGCCAAGAAAGCCAAGACTCACCTCCAGTGTTCCCGTCACTTCGTTGATTGCGGTAATCCGGCCGACCGAACCTTCAAACGGACCGTCGGTCACATTGACGCTCTCGCCGACCTCATAGTCGAGATGCGCAGCCGGCTTCTGGATGCCCAGATTCTCAATTTCCGCATCGGACAGCGCCACCGGCTTGGACCCGGGGCCGACAAACCCCGTCACGCCGCGGGTATTGCGAACAACGTACCATGTGTTGTCATTCATCACCATGTGAACCAGCACATAGCCCGGGAAAATCTTGCGCTGTACCACAACCTGCCTGCCGTTCTTCTCTTCGACGGCGTCCTCAAGGGGCACGGCGACTTCCAGAATCTGGTCCTGCATTCCCCGGTTGTCGACGGACTTTTCGATGTTCGCCTTCACTTTGTTCTCATAACCCGAGTACGTATGTACCACGTACCATTTTACCTCGTCATCCGCCATGGAACGGTCCTCTTATATGAAAAGATTCTGAATCAGAGTACGCGCCCAGTAGAACACCAGGTCATACACGCCGATAATCACGGAAAAAACGGCGCATACCGCGATTACGATTCCCGTCTTCTGCGCAAGCTCCTTTTTGGTCGGCCAGATGATCTTCTTCCATTCGCTTTTCAGTTCCTTAACCTTAAACATCGCTCGCTTCCTCCTAACCGGGCAGTTTCGGCACTTTTCTCAGGTTATCGGGTCTCCCTGTGAAGGGTATGGCGCTTACAAAAACGGCAGTACTTTTTGGTTTCCATTCTGTCGGGGTGTGCCTTTTTGTCTTTCATAGTGTTATAATTCCGCTGTTTACACTCTGTACACTCTAAAGTGATTCTGGTTCGCACGACTTCCACCTCCATTGGGTTATCTATTGCCTTGCGGCGGGTTCTTTCGAAACTTTGCCGTTTCGTCGAATAAATGCACGCAAAAAAAAAGAACCCTTACCGTCGCCTACATACTGTACCACAGCTGCAGGGCAAAAGTCAAGGAAAAGTTTAAAAACCCATACGGCCAGCCCCATAGCCAAACGCCGCGGGGCGGGTTTCCATGAAAATTTTAAAAATTCCGCTCCTTCAGCCGGAAGACACGACAGCCCGCGGCTCTAAGAGGTCCCCGTCCTCTTTTTCTTCCATCGCCATCGCAAGCGTCAGGAACCGGACTGTGTGATCAGGATATGCCGCCTTAATCACCGCGCCGGCCTCCTCCACCGTGCTTCCGGAGGTATAGATATCGTCAAGCAGCACGATATCGCCCAATCTGATATCGCCGCGCGATGCAGACTGCTTTGCGAGAGCGAAGGCGCCCGCGACATTCATTTTGCGCCCGCGCGCGGTCAGTGCGTTCTGCGGGGCGGTTTCCCGGACGCGGAGCAGGAGATTGCCGTAAGGAACCGCGCTGCGTCTGGAAATCTCTTTTGCAAGCTCCTCGGCCTGATTGTAGCCGCGTTCAAGGCGCCGGCGGCGGTGAACCGGAATCGGGACGAGGAGGACAGCGTTATGCAGCGCGGCGCCCGCATAGCGAACGATCCAGTCAGCGTACTCCCCGGCATAGTCCTTTTGTCCTTCGTATTTGAAACGGTGAATCGAATCCCGCACGAGCCCCTCGTAGCGCAGGAGGCTAAAGCCGGACACCGAAGCCGAATGCACAAGACAGCTTCTGCAGATTCCGCCTTCCTCCGCGACGGGTCTCGAACACAGCCGGCACCGCGGCCCTTTAAGCAGCCACTTCTCAGGGTCGCAGAAGGAACAGTGCTGCTCCTTTTGCCCCCAAGGCAGAATCCGCCCGCACAGCACACAGCGTTTCGGATAAAAAAGGTCCAGTAATCTGCTCATGCATCCCCCGTTCCTGTCGTCTCTTCGATCAACGGAAAATCGTTCGCCTCTTTAAGCTGCTCCGCGAGCGAGGTATATCGAACCGCCTGCGTATCGTTATCCACCATTTTGCGCACCATTTGTTCGTCGCCGATGACAACGACATATTTCGAGGCGCGGGTCACCGCCGTATACAGAAGATTCCGCGTAAACAGAACGCCCGGCCCGCTGAAAAGCGGCAGGATGATCACAGGGCTCTCGCTCCCCTGCGACTTGTGAATCGTAATCGCATAGGCGATCTCGAGCTCTTCAAGCGTACCATATTCATAGACGACCTTTTTTTTATCGTCAAAGAGCACAGTCATGCTCCGGCCCTCTGTATCGATTTCGGCAATGCGTCCGATATCGCCGTTGAATACTCCCTCGCCCTCCTCAACCGAAACGCCGTACCGGTTTTCGATTTTCCAGGGCATATTATAATTGTTGCGAATCTGCATGACCTTGTCGCCCTGTCGGAAAAGAATCCCGCGGTACTCCAGCTCGGGTTTGTTTTTGGCGGGCGGATTGAGAGCCTGCTGCAGCAGGGGATTCAGGTTCTCCACCCCCAGATAGCCTCTTTTCATCGGCGTTAAAATCTGAATGTCCTCCATCGGCGAACAATTCGCGAACCTCGGAATGCGGTGCAGAATCGCGTCGATCATTGTCGGCGGCACGTCCTCCCTGCGCTTTCGCCGCATCAGAAAGAAATCCGTTCCTTTGCGGTTAAACACGGGGTACTGCCCCTGATTGATCCGGTGGGCGTTCACGATAATGTCGCTTGCCGCCGCCTGCCGGTATATCTGATGCAAACGGACGACCGGAACGCAGCCGGAGGCGATTATATCGCGCAGGACGTTGCCGGGGCCGACCGAGGGGAGCTGATCGGCGTCGCCCGAAAGAATCAGCCGCGTACCGGGGACGATTGCTTTCAGCAGATGATTCATGAGCAGAATATCGACCATGGACATTTCATCCACGATCACCACATCCGCTTCGAGCGGATTGCTTTCGTTACGCTGAAACCTCTGCATACCGCTTTCATTCTCAAGAAACTGAATTTCCAGCATCCTGTGCAGGGTCGAGGCGTCTCTGCCGGTCGTCTCCGTCATCCGCTTCGCGGCGCGGCCCGTCGGCGCGGCCAGCAGAAACTCTTCGCCCTCATCTTCCAAAATATCCAGAACCGTGTTGATAATCGTCGTTTTCCCCGTGCCGGGACCTCCGGTCACAACCAGAACGCCGCGCGACATGGCCTCCATCACAGCGGTCCGCTGCTCCTCGGACAGCGCAATCGCCTGCCGGGTTTCCACTTTCTTCAGGAGAGCGGCCCGTTCCTCTTCAGACAGCTTTTCCGAAACGCCAGCAAGTTCCCGCAGACGCCGCGCGACATTTTGTTCCGCAATGTAAAAGGCCGCAAGATAGACCCTGTCCTGTCCGTTCTCCTCCTTTTCCACGATTTTCCCATCGAGGAGCAGTTCCGTGAGCGCGTTGTCGACCAGAATGCCCGAAGCGCCCGTATAGCGGTACACCTGGTCCTCGAGCAGGGATTTCGGTAAAAAAACATGCCCCTCTCCCGTCGCTTCCTGCAGCGCGAACTGCACGGCGCAGCGAATCCGGAAAGGGGATTCCTGTGATATGCCCAGCTGCGCCGCGATCTGGTCGGCCTTGCGAAAGCCGATCCCGTGTATATGCTCCGCCAGACTATAGGGATTGCTCTTCAGAACGGAAATCGTCTTTTCCTTGTAGTGTTTGTATATGCGAAGGCCCATCGCGACAGAAATTCCATACTGCTGCATGAACAGCATCGCTTCTCTCTGCCGGCTCTGCTCCGCGAACTGCGCGGCGATCTCCATCGCGCCGCGCTCGCTGATGCCCTTGATTTCGGCGAGCCTTTCCGGCTCGTTCTCCATAACGGTAAGCGTCGCATCGCCGAACTTCTGAACGATCCGGTGCGCGAGCGAGGCCCCGATTCCCTTTAAGACGCCGGAGGCCAGATACCGCTCAATCTGTTCCTGCGTCTGCGGCATCACCCGTTCAAAATCGGTGATTTCAAACTGATCGCCGTAAAGATTATGCACTTTCCACGAACCGGCGGCGCTCAGCGTCTCGCCGGCCTGCAGTTCCGGCATCATGCCGACCGCTGTGATTTTCTCCTGCTCTTCGCCGTCCAGCTGCACCTCGATAATCTGATAGCCGTTGTTTTCGTTTCTGAAAATGACATCGGTCACAAGGCCCCGAATATGATTGCTCCTTTTATCCACCTTTGCCTCTCGCTTAAAGGTATTTCGCAAGCTGTTCCGCCCGGTCGGTCCTCTCCCAGGGCAGGTCGAGGTCCGGACGCCCGAAATGGCCGTAGGCCGCCGTCTGCCTGTAAATCGGACGCCGCAAATCCAAATCGCGGATGATGGCCGCCGGACGCAGATCGAAGTTCCTGCGCACAATCGCAGTGATGCGTTCGTCACTTACAGCGCCGGTTCCCTTCGTATCCACGAGGACAGAGACCGGCTCCGCAACGCCGATCGCGTAGGCAAGCTCGATTTCAACGCGCCGGCACAGACCCGCCGCGACAAGATTCTTCGCGACATAGCGCGCGGCGTATGTGGCCGAACGGTCCACCTTCGTCGGGTCCTTCCCGGAGAAAGAGCCTCCGCCGTGGCTCGCGTATCCGCCGTACGTATCGACGATGATTTTCCGGCCGGTCAGGCCGGAATCCCCGTGCGGACCGCCAATCACGAAACGTCCAGTCGGATTGACCAGATAGACCGTATCCTTATCCAGAAGTTGCGCGGGAATCGCCTTCTGTATCACCTCGCGGATGATATCCTCCCGCAGACGTTCCATTTCTATCTCTTCGCTGTGCTGGGACGAAACGACGACCGTTCTTACACAGACGGGACGATCGTTCTCGTCGTATTCCACGGACACCTGTGCCTTTCCATCCGGGCGCAGATAGGGAAGCGTCCCGTTCTTGCGCACCTCGCTCAGCCGCTTCGTCAGACGATGCGCGAGCGCGATCGGCATTGGCATCAGCTCCGGGGTCTCGTCGCAGGCATAGCCGAACATCATGCCCTGATCGCCGGCGCCGAGCCGCTCCTCATCAGCTTTGCGTCCCTCTTTGAACTCGAGCGCCTCGTCAACGCCCATCGCGATGTCCGCGGACTGCTCGTCGAGCGCCGTAAGCACAGCGCAGGTATCGCAGTCGAAGCCGAATTTGGCACGGTCGTACCCGATCCCGCGGATCGTTTCCCGTACGATTTTCTGAATATCCACGTAGCAGTTCGTGGTAATCTCGCCCATGACAAGAACAAGACCGGTCGTGCAGGCCGTCTCGCAGGCCACGCGGGCCATCGGGTCCTTCTCCAGGATCGCGTCCAGCACCGCGTCGGAAATCTGGTCGCAAATTTTATCCGGATGACCTTCCGTTACGGATTCTGAAGAAAAAATTCGTCTCATCGTTCTCTCTCACTTTCGTCCGGATGGCGTGAACCGTCCGCTCTCCATCTGTTCAATATACCGGCCTGTGCCGATCGCGACGCAGGAAATCGCGTCCTCCGCGACAAATACATCCACGCCGATCCGCTCCTGCATGAGTCTGTCCAAACCGGAAAGCAGGCTTCCGCCGCCCGTGAGGACGATTCCGTTTTCGTGGATGTCGGAGGCCAGCTCCGGCGGCGTCTGCTCGAGGACGTGCCGCGCCTCGTCAATGATGAGGGTCAGGGAGGAAGAAAGGGCTTCGGCGATTTCGCCCGACGTTATCGTCCGGGCGACCGGCAGACCGCTTAGAAGATCGCGCCCCCGGACCTCCATCGACTTCTGCCCGTTCGCGGGCGACGCGGCGCCGATGCGGATTTTAACCTCCTCGGCGGTATGCTCTCCGATCAGGAGATTATATTTTTCACGGACGTAGCGCACAATCGCGTCGTCAAAATTGTCGCCCGCTGTCTTGACAGAACTGCTGACCACGATGCCGCCCATGGACAGCACCGCGATATCCGACGTGCCCCCGCCGATATCGACGATCATGCTGCCGCGGGGCCGGTAAATATCGACGCCCGCACCGATCGCCGCCGCAATCGGCTCTTCGATGACGCGGACCGGCTGCCGCGCGCCCGCGGCAGCCACCGCGTCGCGGACGGCCTTTCGTTCAACCTCCGTAACGCCGCTCGGTACGCAGACCGCGATCGACGGACTGCGGAAGCGGCGGCCGATGGCCTTCTGAATGAAATATTTCAGCATTTTCTCCGTATATTGATAATCGGAGATCACACCCTCCCTGAGCGGGCGGATGGTGACAATGTGCGACGGCGTGCGCCCGATCATCTTTCGGGCGGTTTCGCCGACCGCCACGACCTGGCTGTCGATATCCGTATCGATCGCCAGAACGGACGGTTCCCGCATCACAATGCCCTTTCCCCGTATGTAAATCAGAACGCTGGACGTACCCAAATCGACTCCGATGCTGTTTGAAAACAACATATTGAATCCTCCAAACCGCAGTTTCCCCGCGTACGCGGTCTCTATCTATCGCATCGAATGTGCGGCGCTTCGTACTCTTACGCATTTCCTATTATAGTGGACACCCTGAAAAATGTCAAAGCCTAATTGAATTTCCGTTTATTCTTGACATACCTTTTCTATTGTTGTATAGTAACATCGTTTCGAACGTTTCTTCAGGGCAGGGTGCGATTCCCGACCGGCGGTAAAAGTCCGCAAGCGCATTGTGCGCCGATCCGGTGTGATTCCGGAACCGACTGTACAGTCAGGATGGGAGAAGAAGCCTCTTTATTTCCCCTTAGACTTCAATGCCCTGAACAATCGTTCAGGGCGTTTTGCTTATACAGGAAGCTGAAAAGGCTCCGATGGGTGGTATCATGCAGGGGCCGGAAGGCTCCGGATGGGAGGTATCATTATGAGTACAAAGGTCAGCCGCGCGCGGGTTGTCGTAATGACCGCCATGCTGTCCGCCTTGGCGACGGTTCTGATGTTTCTGAGTTTCAGCGTTCCCTTTATGCCGAGTTTCATCAAGATGGACTTCTCCGAGCTTCCGGCTCTGATCGCGTCCTTTGCGCTGGGCCCGGTTTCGGGCGTCGCAGTCTGTCTGATCAAAAATCTGGTCAACCTTCTGCGCACGACGACCGGCGGCATCGGCGAGCTTTCCAACTTCATTCTCGGCGTGGCCTTTGTCCTGCCGGCGGGATTATTCTACCAGCACATGAAGAACCGCAGGGGCGCGCTCATCGGCTCCCTGGTCGGCGCGGCCGCCATGGCCATTATCAGCGTTTTTTCCAATTATTTCGTTGTGTATCCGATTTATACGAATTTTATGCCGATGGACGTCATCATCAGCATGTATCACGCGATCAACCCCCACATCACCACTCTCTGGCAGGCCCTGATCTTTTTCAATATGCCGTTTACCTTTGTTAAGGGCCTGTTCAGCGTCGTGATTACCTTTATGATCTATAAGCGAATCTCGCCCGTCATTAAAGGACACCTGTGAGAGAACTTACAGGTACGTTATTTTATGATATTGAGGAAAATTCATGTCATGGCTTTTCTCTCTAAGATATGAAACCACAAAAATCTTGAATTTAAGCGAAAAAACGATTAACAGAACATGAAAGCAATAAATGGCTGAATTTAAATACGAGATCACGCAGGAACCTGGCGTTTTGTCTGAAAGCCGGAGCGGCTGGACAAAGGAATTGAATCTAATTTCATGGAACGGAGCGGAGCCGAAATATAACATTCGCGATTGGGCACCGAACCATGAAAAATGGGGAAAGGCATCACTCTCAACTCAGACGGGATTGATAAATTGAAAAAACCTTGAGAAGATTTCGTAATTTCTCAAGAGAATGCTTCATCCGGTTGGAAACTTTGCAAGCACCGGATGAAGCAATTTTCTTTATTTGGAAATCAGTCTATACTTTTTACCTTTGTTTGTGCCGCTGCTTTCGATGGAGCCAAATTCTATCAGGCAGCCGAGAAGCTCCCTTAATCTTGTCCTCTTGACTGGCACGACGGCGGTAAAATCTGATGCCCTATACCATTCGCCCGGCCGCATAGCGGAAAGAATGAGGTCACAGTACTCTCGCGTTTTCCCTGTAATCACATTATCGCCGGTTTTATCGCCGGTTTTATCGCCGGTTTTATCGCCGGTTTTTTCTGGCACTTTTTTCGAAAAGGAAAGTGCCAGAATCGTCCGGTCGGGATTGAATTGTTCCGTA
>CAYUPA010000027.1:10940-12075 GCA_964446565.1 uncultured Lachnospiraceae bacterium | reverse complement strand
CGGTCCTTTGGAGGAGCTTTCGTATTTTCTGATTCCCATGGCCAAAAAAGCGGGCGTTCCCGTGGTCGTGCATCTGGATCACGGTCTGGACAGAGAGGTCTGCCTGAAAGCGCTTGATTTGGGATTCACCTCGATTATGTATGACTGTTCCACCGACTCCTATGAGGAAAATGTGAAAAAAGTGAAAGAAATGGCGGATATCGCCCATTCCTACGGCGCGACCATTGAAGGCGAGCTGGGCCATGTGGGAAACAACGCGGATATGGCGGACGGCGCTTCGGGTCCGGCGGATCCGACGCAGTTCTACACGGACCCTGAAATGGCCAGGGATTTCGTGGAAAGGACGGGCGTTGACGCGCTCGCGATCGCTGTCGGCTCCGCCCACGGCGCCTATAAGTTCCCGCCCAGGCTTGATTTTGAACGGATTCGCACGATCGCGAATACGATACCGACGCCCCTTGTTCTGCACGGCGGCTCCGGGCTGACCGACGAGGATTTCCGAAGGGCGATTCAGGAGGGCATCTCCAAAATCAACATCTTTACCGATGTCAACGTGGCCGCCGTGAATGCGGTCATGAGCCATTTCACGGACAGCGGCAAAGGCATGACCGACCTGATTCCCCCCATGGTGGAAGCGATACAGCGGGAAACCGAGAAGAAGATGAGGCTGTTCGCCTGTCAGTAGAGAGGACGATCCGTATGAAGACATCTCATATGAAAATCTATGTGGACGCGAAAGCGGGAAAAGACGGAGACGGGACAAGGGAGAGACCCTTTCGCCGGATCGGAGAGGCCGCGAAGGCGGCGCTGCCCGGGGACGAAGTTCTGGTCTATCCCGGCGTGTACCGGGAATATGTGGACCCGGCGCATGCGGGGCGCGAGGACGCGCGCATTGCCTACCGCAGCGTGGAGCCGCTTGGCGCCGTGATTACCGGCGCGGAGCTGCTTACCGGCTGGACCCTCCATGAGGGCACCACCTGGACCGCCAGTGTGGATAACTCCGTTTTCGGCAATTATAATCCCTATACCACCTATGTATACGGCGACTGGTATTTTGCGGGGAAGCAGCGGCATACGGGCGCCGTCTACCTGAATGACAAGGCTCTTTACGAGGCTCTGACGCTTGCGGAGTGCG
>CAYUPA010000027.1:398-10930 GCA_964446565.1 uncultured Lachnospiraceae bacterium | reverse complement strand
GGAATGCGTAGAGGGCGCGGTGTATCCCTGTTCGTGGGAGCCGGAGGCGTCCCGTTTCAAATGGTATGCGGAACAGCGGGACGGCAGGACCGTCTTCTATGCCAATTTTCAGGGCGCGGACCCCAATCGGGAGAAGGTGGAGATCAACGTGCGCAGGGAATGTTTCATGCCCTCCGCGACCGGGATCGACTATATCACGGTGAGCGGCTTTGCCGTGACGAAGGCCGCGACCACCTGGGCGCCTCCCGCCGCTTTTCAGGACTGCATGATCGGTCCGCACTGGTCCAAAGGCTGGATTATCGAGGACTGCGATATATCCAACAGCAAGTGCGCGGGAATCGGGCTGGGCAAATATCTGGACCCGGACAACGACCACTATTTTACCTGTAAGCATGTAAAAAGCCCGACGCAGATGGAGCGCGACGCGGTCTGCCGCGGGCAGTACCATGGCTGGCTGAAGGAAAAAGTGGGCAGCCATATCATCCGCCGCAACAACATCCACCACTGCGAACAGGGCGGCATCATTGGCCGGATGGGAGCCGTTTTCTCGCTCATCGAGGACAACAACATCCATCATATTAACAACATGATGGAGCTGGGCGGCGCGGAGATCGCCGGCATTAAGCTGCACGCGGCGATTGATGTCATCATGCGCCGCAACCATATCCATCATTGTACCATGGGCATCTGGACCGACTGGGAGGCGCAGGGCACACGTATCACGCAGAATCTCCTGCACGACAACCAGAGGCCCGATTATGCCGAGCCTCTGCCGGGCGGCATGGGAAGTCAGGATATTTTTGTAGAAGTAGGACACGGCCCCACGCTGATTGACAACAACATTCTGCTTTCCGATGTGTCCCTCCGGATCGCGACGCAGGGGGTCGCCATGGTGCACAATTTGATCTGCGGCGCCTTTACCTGTGTGGGCGAAGGCACCGGCACGCGCTATACCCCGTACCACATTCCGCATCGGACGGAGGTCATGGGCTTCATGACAATTCTGCATGGGGACGACCGTTTTTATAACAATATTTTCGTGCAGAAATGGCCGAAGGAGAACCATGAGGTCGGCACCCATGTCTGGAACGAATATCCCGCCTATGAGGAATGGATTTCCCATTTTGACATGGACAACGACACCCCGGACATGCAGGCGCTGGAGCCGTATCACAACGCGCATCTGCCGGTCTGGATAGACGGGAACGCGTACCTCGCGGGCGCGAAGGCGTGGGATAAAGAAGCGCACAAGCGGGTCGATTCCGACGGCGCGGTTGCGATCGAGCTTGCGGAGGCGGACGGGAAGACCATTCTCAAAACCAATCTGTATGAGTATTTAAAAGATTTTCATGTGGGGCTGATATCCTCCGATACGCTGGGCAGGGCGTTCGAGCCGGATGAGCGTTACGAGAACCCGGACGGGACGGACATTGTATTTAATACGGATTATCTGGGAGGACACCGCGGCCTGCGGATTCTGCCGGGTCCCTTCGCGGCGCCGGTTACGGAGCAGGAAGTATAGGATTCTCTTTTGCGAAAGGGGTGGTACCATGCTGAAGGAGAAGATAAGGAATCATCAGAAAACGATCGGAATGCATATCAATCTGAACGATGTGGCGGTCGGGCGCATCGCGGGGCTTGCCGGGTATGATTTTGTCTGGATTGATATGGAACACAGCAACCTGTCGCTGGATGTGCTGCTTGCCCATATCATTGCCATACGGGCCGGCGGGACCAATGTGATCGTCAGGGTGCCGCAGGATGACCTTACCTATACGAAAAAAGTGCTTGAGATGGGCGTGGACGGCATCATCTTCCCGATGATCCGCTCCGCGGAGGAGGCGAACAGACAGATTTCAAACACGCTGTATCCGCCTTACGGGACGCGGGGATTTGGCCCGATGCACGCCGTGGGTTACGGGTTTGACAGCACGGACGATTACATCAGGAACACCGTCGATAATGTATGCCGCTTCATCCAGATTGAACACATCGACGCGGTGAAAAATTTGGATGAAATCATGAAAAATGAATATATTGACGGCTATATTTTCGGTCCCTGCGATCTGTCCGGTTCCATTCGCGAGCTGGGCCAGGTCTACGCGCCGGGGACAACAGCGCTGATTCGGGACTGTGTCACACGGCTTAAAGCGGCGGGAAAATATGTGGGCGTGTCGACGGGCGATGTTTCGGACGCTTCGATCAGGCACTGGCATGATCTTAATATTGACATGATCTCCGCGGGCGCCGATTTTGGATTTTTGCAGCAGGCGGCGCTGAAGAACAGGCTGAACATGGAGCGAATCCATAAGGCGGAAAGATGGTATGAAAATGAGAAAACCTTCTACACAAAGGACAATCTGACGCCGGATACGGACTGCGCTTTACGGCCTCCTTATGTTTTCGGCCCGGAGGCGCTCCTGGCGAAGTGCTACTCCGCGAAAGAGCGGAAATGGCAGTCCGCGCCCTGCGTCAGCAGGACGAAGGACGGGACGCTTTTCTGCGCATTTTCCGGTGATAATTACAGCGGGGACGAGGGGCCGAACAATTATAACGTGATCATGAAGAGCGCCGACGGCGGCGCGGCGTGGCAGCCGGTTTCCGTGATTGACCATCCGGATTCGGTGCGGCTGCATGAGCCGGTCCTGTGGACGGACCCCGACGGGATGCTTTGGCATTTCTGGACGCA
Organism: uncultured Lachnospiraceae bacterium; assembly: GCA_964446565.1. GTDB lineage: Bacteria > Bacillota > Clostridia > Lachnospirales > Bianqueaceae > CAYUPA01. The sequence goes on along the minus strand of CAYUPA010000027.1, from coordinate 8,241 downwards.
GTCCTATAACTGGTGGGATGGCCGCGGCGGCGTGTGGGCGATGCAGGCGGATCCTTCCAAAAAAGTCCTTACATGGAGCGAACCGAGGCGGCTTTGCGACGGGGTCATGGCGACTGCGCCGCTCGTGCTCGCAAACGGCCTCATAATGCTGCCGGTGAGCGTTTGGAAGCATTATAAAAGCGAATACAATCAGCTGCCGCATCTGGAGGAGTCCAGCGTGTACATTTCCGCGGATAAGGGAAAGAGCTTCGTCCGCATGGGCGGCGCCGATGAGAGGGAGACCACGTTTGACGAAAATGCCGTGGTGGAACGTTCGGACGGCAGTCTGTACATGATCATGCGCTGCGAACACAGCATCTCGTATTCCATATCCAATGACCTGGGAAAGACCTGGAGCAAACCGGAGAAGCTGATGGACCATACCTCCTCAAGAAGCTGGCTCGCGAAATTCCCTTCAGGCAATTACCTGCTTGTCACCAACGATAGCGGCAGGGAGCGCACGCGGATGACGGCTTTCCTTTCCGAGGATGAATGTGCGACGTGGGAGAAGAAGCTGCTGCTGGATGAAAAGACGGCGGTCTCCTATCCCTGCGGCTGTATTGATCAGGAAGGCCGCGTTTACGTGACGTATGACTTCAACCGGTATCGGGAAGAAGAGATTTATCTGGCCTCCTTTACGGAGGAGGATATCCGAAACGGACGTCTGACGGACGGGAATTCTTTCCTCGGACGGCTGGTCTGCAAGGGGGAAAATGGGAAAGAAACGCAAAAGACCCATGAAGAGTGACAAAGACGCTCGCCCGTTTTCACCGCGCTGCGAACGCGGGAAAGCGGGCGTTTTCCTATAAGCAGGGTGTTATGAGCATTGCGGGGGACTAAAATCCGCGCAGCGCGATTTACAGGCCGCACACATACACGATCAGCGGCAGCGTCACGATGGACAGCAGCGTGGTAAAGAACACAACCTTCGCGGCGAGCTGTTCGTCGCAATGAAACTCCGTCGCGAAAAGGACGCTGTTGTTGGCGACCGGCATCGCCGAAAGGATCAGAGTGACGCCGAGAACATACGGGTCCGATACAAAACGGGAAACGATCAGCCATGTCAGGAGCGGCAGACCGATCTGTTTTAATATCGCGAAGGGATACATCCGCTTTTCGGTAAAGATCATTTTCAGCTTCATGGTCGCGAGCGTCGATCCCATGAGCAGCAGGGCAAGCGGGGTCGTAAGGCCTCCGAGCATATCCAGAACCCCTTCGACGGGCGATGGAAGCGATACGTGAAGAAAATAGAACAGCACCGCCAGAACGGAGGCGATCGTCCCCGGACTCAGCAGCCGCCTCGGCTCGAAGGCGGCCTTTTTTTCCTGTCCATAATTGATGAGAAGGATGCCCATCGAAAAGGCGGACAGATTAAAAATGATGTTGAAGATCGCGGCATGGAAGACCGCCCCCGGGCCGTAGACCGCTTCGATGACCGGATATCCCATAAATCCGACGTTGCTGTACACCGTCATGAACATATACAGACCCCGTTCGTTTCGGGGAGCGCGGATCACGAGCGTAATGAGAAATCCGGCAACAGGAAGGGCGAGGTACATCAGAACCGCGATCTTCAGAAAGGTGAAAAATTCCGCGCTGCTCCCGCCTTCCTGCTGCAGAACGGAGTGAAGAATCAGCGACGGCAGCGTGACATTCATAACGACTTTTGTCAGACGCTGATTCGCGTCGACATTCAAAATGCCGGCCCTGTATAGGCCGAATCCGACAACCATGATCGCAAACAACTGCGCCATCTGGCTTAGAATAACCTGTATATCCAAGAAAAGCCTCCGGGTCATTAGGATAGAATCGTTCCGTACTTCGTTATTATAGGGCAGACGCCCGGACGCGTCAATATCCCGCGGCGCGGTCTTTATTTCACCACGTGAAATTATTCACGTGGTGAAATTCTGGGGAAGCGGTTTCGAAAAGTTGACGATCTTCCGCGGGAGGTATATAATGACGTTAGGATCGAAAGCCCGGGGTTTCATACGGGCTGCGCTCCGTTTATATATCAGATGCGGTCCGGCTGCACACAGGATTACCGTTTGTATGCCGGCTGCACGCCGACTGGCGAAAGCATGACAACCCGTCCCGACGGGAGGAGGAACAGCAGCAATGAGTCGTTACACCGAAGAGAACTTTAAGAGAAGCATGAGGCTGACGCTGAACTTTAATAATATGATGAAGCAGTTCGTCGGCGGTCAGGGAATCGCGGAAGAGGATATCGCGGCGATCGCGGACCGGATCGATGCGGCGGAGGAAGCGATGATCCTGAAGCGCGCGAATGGCGGGATGGAATGGCGCGAGCTGCCGTACACGCAGGATGAGGTCGTGGAGGATATTCTGCGGTACGCGGCGTGGGCGAAAGAGCGGTTCGAATCCTTTGTCGTACTGGGCATCGGCGGGTCCGCCCTCGGACCGATCGCGGTGCAGCAGGCGCTCAACCATCCGTATTATAATGAACTTCCCCGGGAAAAACGCGGCGGATGGCCCCGTTTCTATGTGGCGGACAACGTGGACCCGGAGCGCCTCGTCTATCTGTTCGATACCGCCGATCCGGCGAAAACCCTGTTTAACGTGACCTCCAAGTCCGGCGGGACTTCGGAGACGATGTCCCAGTTTATGATCATTAAAGAGCTTCTGGAGCAGCGCCTTGGGAAGGAAGAGGCGGCGAAGCATATCGTCTGCACGACGGACGCGGTAAAGGGCAACCTTCGCCCGATCTGCGAACAGGAAGGATATAAAAGCTTTGTGATTCCCTCCGGAGTCGGCGGACGTTTCTCCGAACTGTGCCCCGTGGGCCTTCTGCCGGCGGCCATGACCGGCATCGATATCAGGGAGATGCTCGCCGGCGCCGCCTATATGGACGAACTGTGCAAAGAGGAGGATACCTACCGGAATATCGGCTATATGTACGCGATATTGAGCTATATCGCGATGAAACAGGGCAAGAACATTCAGGTGATGATGCCCTATGCCGATTCTCTGAAATATATGAGCGACTGGTTCGCGCAGCTGTGGGCGGAATCGCTTGGCAAAAAGTATGGCAGCGACGGCAGCGTTGTCCATGCCGGACAGACGCCGGTGAAGGCCCTCGGCGTGACCGACCAGCATTCGCAGGTGCAGCTGTACGCGGAAGGCCCCTTTGATAAAATGACCGTGATTCTTGGCGTCGGCAGGTTCCGCGAGAACATTGCGATTCCGAAGATTTACGGCGAGGTCCCGTCCCTCGGCTTCCTTGGAGGAGCGACGCACGAACAGCTGATTCACACCGAACAGATGGCGACGGAATACGCGCTCATGGACGCCGGCAAGATGAACATGACGATCACCGTTCCGGAGGTCAACGCCTTTACGGTGGGCGAACTGCTGTATCTGTTCGAGGTCGCGACCGCTTTTGCCGGCGAGCTGCTGGAAATTAACGCCTTCGACCAGCCCGGCGTGGAGAATGGAAAGAACGCGACCTACGCGATGTTCGGCCGGCCGGGGTACGAGGAGAAGAAAAAGGAGCTTGACAGCCGTCCGCAGCCGGAGGCGCGCTTCATCATTTAAGATGAAGATTTCCATCAGAGAAGGACCGCGGGCCGCGGGCGCTATTCTGTGATCAGGGAAAAAACGGTATACAGAATCCCGCAGGCGAGCATGATTAGAATAGGGCTTACCTTCCATCTGCGCAGGACGAACAGGGCCCCCGCGGTCAGCAGCGCGCCGGGAAGGCGGACGGCGGACAGCGTCACCGGCCCATCGTTCCACAGCACAAGCCGCAGGATCGTGAGGCCCGCGCCGCCGATCAGGGCTACGACGGCGGGGCTCATGGAGCCTAAGATTATCGGCAGAGTCCGGCCGTTTTTGAACCGGATGTAGAGCTTTGCGAGCAGGAGAACGATAACGAGGCTCGGAAGGATGCAGCTCAGGGTCGCGACAACCGCGCCGGGCAGTCCCGCGATTCGGATTCCGACGAAGGTCGCGGCATTGATCGCGATCGGTCCGGGCGTCATTTCCGCAATGGTAATGAGGTCTGAGAATTCCGAAAGGGTCATCCATCCATGAATGTCTACGACCTGCTGCTGGATCAGCGGCATGGCGGCATAGCCGCCGCCGATGCTGAAAAGTCCGATTTGAAGGAAGCTCAAAAACAGACGCAGATAGATCATGATTTTTCCCTCCTCCGCTGCCGTATGTGGGCGCAGAATGCCCGAAGCACGCCGACAGCCGCCGCGCCGGCTACGATGAAGGCGGCGTTGATGTGCAGAACGCTGCCGAGGAAAAACGCGAGAATGAGGATCAGGATATTCAAAAGATCCTTTTGTTTGAACACACGGCCGCCGAGGTCCAGTGTCACGTCCAGAATGACGGCGGCTACGCCGGCCTGCATCCCCGTGAGCATCAGCCTGATGATCCGGTTGGTGCGAAAGGCCGCATAGAAAACGGAAATCAGAGACAGAATCACCATCGGGGGCAGAATGGTGCCGAGGACGGCCGCCGCGGCCCCCGAATATCCGGCAGCGGAATAGCCGACGATGATCGAAGCGTTCACGGCGATCGCGCCCGGCGAGGACTGCGCGATCGCCGTCATGTCGAGCATCTCCTCTTCGGTAAACCAGTGCAGTTCATCGACGAACCGCTTTTTCATCATGGTGATGATGACGAACCCGCCGCCAAAGGTGAAGGAGCTGATATACAGCATGGTCAGGAATAGCGTGAGCCGTTTTTTTCGCATAGGGACCTCCTCTAAAAAAGTAATTTCATTATAGCACGCATCGGGCGCGGCGTACAGGGCGCAAATGGCCGCAGGCGGAGTTTCCGCCGCCGCGCCGCGGAATGGGAAGCGTATATCACCAAAACGGAGAAAGACAACATGACGGAAGCAAAGAAAAAATCGAAATTTGGCGGGGCTGCGAAACTTTTGAACCGGTACTTTGTGGACGGACTGTCCGGCATGGCGCACGGCCTGTTCTGTACCCTGATCATCGGACTGATTTGAGGGGTGGTGGATCAGCCGGATTCTGATACAGCTGGGAACGGTTGCCAATTTCGCGACCGGCATCGGCATCGGCGTGGGCGTCGCCGTAAACCTTGGCCATTCGAAGCTCGTCATCTATTCCGCGGGCGTCTGCGGTTTCATCGGAGCATATGCTTCGCAGCTGCTCGCGGGTACGCTGATCGACGGGTCTCTTCTTGTTCTTTCCGGTCCGGGCGACCCGCTTGGCGCGTTTCTGGCGGCCCTCGCGGGCATGGAAGTCGGCGGCCTCGTCTCCGGGAAAACCAGACTCGACATTCTGGTCACGCCCTTTGTGACCATTATTATTGGCGGCATCGTCGGCGTCCTGATCGGCCCGCCCCTGTCGCGGATCATGACGCAGCTTGGCGCCTTCATCAACCGCATTACCGAGATGCAGCCGTTCATCATGGGAATTTTGATTTCCGTGATCATGGGCATGGTGCTGACCCTGCCGATCAGTTCGGCGGCGCTTTCCATCATCATCGGGCTGAGCGGCCTCGCGGGCGGCGCGGCGACGGTCGGCTGCTGCTGCCAGATGATTGGCTTTGCCGTTGCCAGCTATCCGGAAAACGGGATGCAGGGCCTGCTGGCGCAGGGACTTGGCACGTCGATGCTGCAGATTCCGAACATCGTGCGCAGACCCCTGATCTGGCTGCCGCCGATTCTGGCCTCCGCCGTTCTGGGTCCGGTTTCCACGATGCTGTTTAAGATGACGAACAATCCGTCCGGTTCCGGAATGGGAACGTCCGGCCTCGTCGGACAGTTTATGACATGGCAGGACATGGCGGGAAAGGTATCGGAGCCGGTGCTTCTCCTTGAGATCATCCTGCTGCATTTTGTGCTTCCGGCGCTTTTGACCTTTGCGATTTCCACCGGAATGCGAAAGGCCGGATGGATTCGAAACGGCGATATGCGCCTTCAGGATTAAATTCCGGACGGACCTGTGAAGCAAAATCCGGCACAGAAAGGTTTGAAAATTCGGAATGGCTCTTTTTGTAAAAGACAAATCGTTTTATAAAAACCTGTTTTTCCTTGCGCTGCCGATTGCGCTGCAAAATATTATCACCTACATGGTGACGCTCGCCGACAACATCATGGTCGGCTCTCTGGGCGAAACCGCGCTGTCCGGCGTCTATATGGCCAATCAGGTCATGAGTTTTATTCAGATGCTGGTGATCGGGCTTGGCACCTCATGCACGGTTCTTGCGACACAGTACTGGGGCAAACGCGATACGAAAAGCATTCGGCAGATCGTAGCCATTACGCTTCGCTTCGCGATTGGAATCGCGCTTGTCTTCTGGGCGATTGTCTTCTTCTTTCCCCGGCAGGTGATCTCCCTCTTCACCAACGAGCAGGCCGTCATTGATGAAAGCGTGAAATACATACGGATCATCTGTTTCACCTATCTGTTCTTCTGTCTTACGAACGTACTCATTTCCGCGATGCGCTGTGTGGAAACCGTAAAGATCGGCATGATCGTTTCGCTGTCGACCCTGCTCATCAACGTGTCATTGAACTGGGTCCTGATCTTCGGCCATTTGGGGATGCCGGCGCTGGGCATCCGCGGCGCCGCCATCGCGACGCTGGCCGCGCGGATCGTAGAGAGCGTGATCATGGTGGTCTACGTCCTGAAAGTCGACAGGAAGCTGCATTTTTCCTTTAAGGATCTCCTGCACTTCAACAAAAAGCTGCGAAAGGACTATTTCCGGTACGGCCTGCCGGTTATCGCGGGCGATGTGATCTGGGGGCTTAACACCACGACGCAGGGCGCCATCATCGGGCGGCTTGGAGAAACGGCGATCGCCGCGGTCAGCATGTCCAATACCATCTGGCAGATCGCCTCCGTCGCGGTCTACGGCGTGGCGAACGCGACCTCGATCATCATCGGAAAGACCGTCGGTTCCGGCGACTACGACAAGGTTAAGGCCTATACCAAAACGCTGCAGATTATTTTTCTCGGGCTGGGCCTTGTAAGCGGCCTCACGCTGTTTCTGGCCAAGGACGCGGTGCTTATGATCTATCGCGACATGTCGCCGGACACGATTAAAATGGCGTCCCAGATGCTGACGGTTCTGTCCGTGACGCTGGTCGGCACCGCCTATCAGATGTCCTGTCTGACCGGCATTGTCCGCGCGGGCGGCGCGACGAATTTTGTCTTTATCAACGATACGATTTTTGTCTGGGGCATCGTGATCCCCTCGGCCCTGATCGCCGCCTTCGTCCTGCACGCGGAGCCGTGGGTCGTCTTCGCCTGCCTTAAGTGCGATCAGATTTTGAAGTGCTTCGTCGCGGCAGTCAAAGTCAACCGGTATAAATGGATTAAACAATTAACGAATTGAAAGAATTGAACAGCAACGAACTGAAGGAATTAAACAATTCACGAAATAAATGGATTAAACAGTTAACGAATTGAAAGGAAACAGGGATGAACCGTTATCAGGAACGAATTCAGAAGCTGCGGGACCTCATGGAACGGCACGGCATGGACGCCTATGTCGTACCGACCAGCGACAGCCATCAGTCGGAGTATGTCAGCGCGCATTTTAAATTCCGGGAATATCTGTCCGGTTTCACAGGGTCGGCGGGCACGCTCGTCGTAACCCGGAACGAGGCGGGCCTCTGGACGGACGGCCGGTATTATATTCAGGCGGAGAGAGAGCTGAGCGGCTCCGGCATCAAATTATTCCGCATGGCGGATCAGGGCGTGCCGCCGGTCGAGGACTACCTTGCGAAAATCATTCCTTCGGGCGGCGTGATCGGGTTTAACGGCCGCGTGATGGGGAACCGCGCCGGGGAAAC
>CAYUPA010000027.1:0-388 GCA_964446565.1 uncultured Lachnospiraceae bacterium | reverse complement strand
AAACGATCGCCGCGAAAGCCAAACAGGCCCGCATCGACGACACGCAGGATTTTGCGGAAACACTCTGGACGGACCGTCCTCCGCTTCCGGCGGAACCGGTATTTCGTCTTGACGAAAAGTACGCGGGCGAGAGCGCAAAATCGAAAATTGACCGGATGCGGAAAGCGCTGCGGGAGAAAAAAGCGGATATTCAGGTGATTTCCGCCCTCGACGATATCGCCTGGCTCTTTAATATCCGCGGCGGCGATATCCTGCATACGCCGGTCGCGCTTGCCTATGCGGTTCTGACGCAGACGGAGGCGCTGCTGTTTCTTCAGGAAAGCGCCGTTACGGAAGCGGTGCGGAGTTCGCTTGGCGCGGAGGGAGTCAGTCTGCGGCCGTATGATGC
>CAYUPA010000026.1:9268-12525 GCA_964446565.1 uncultured Lachnospiraceae bacterium | reverse complement strand
AATCATTGCCGACCTGGCGGCGGATCGGCGCTTTCCGTGGATTCTGCTGCGTGCCGATACGGATGCGCTGCCGATACAGGAACACAGCGCCGTGCCTTTCCCTTCACGGCACGAAGGAACCATGCACGCCTGCGGTCACGATGCCCATACCGCGATGCTCCTGACGGCTGCGGAAATCCTGCGCGGACGGAATCTTACGCAAAACATTCGTTTTTTGTTCCAGCCAGAGGAGGAAACCACATCAGGCGCTTCCAAAATGATCGAAGGCGGTGCGCTGCCGGAAAATCTGCTGGGAGTCTTTGCCTTGCATGTTTGGCCGGATGTTCCTCTGGGAAGGTTGTCTGCCCGAAGCGGCGTCATGATGGCCTCCAGCGACGTCTTCCGAATCGTCTGCCAGGGCGTCGGAGTTCACTGCGCGCAGAGAGAACGAGGAGCGGATGCGGCAGCGGCGGCGGTGGAAATCGCAGCCTCTCTGCCCCGGCTGGAGGGACTGGCGGAGGAGGATCGGGCCCTGTTGTTCTGCGGAAGCATCCATGCCGGAAACAGTCATAACGTGGTGGCGGACCATGCGGAGCTTAAAGGGACCCTCCGGACTTTTTCCGGAAAAGATCGGGATCGAATACGGTCTGCCCTGGAGGAAGAAACGGCTCTTTCAGGCAAACGGTACGGAACAGAGAATCAGATATATTGGGAGAGCGGCTGTCCGCCGGTCTCCAACGACCGCGGTCTGCTGCGGATACTGACCGGCCTCTTCCCGGACATGGACACGGAGGCTGTCCGTACCCTTGCGGCGGAAGATTTTGCCTGTTACCAGGATCACAGCCCAGGCGTACTGCTTCGTTTAGGAATCGGGAACACACCGCCGTTACACCATAACACCTTTTTTGTACCGCAGGAAGCGCTTGCGGCGGGAGTGGATGTGTGGTGCAGGATAGCGGACTACGACTGGAAAGGAAACGAACAGCGTGCCAAGACAGAGAACCTCTGAACGCAGCAGAAGCGACATTCTGCTTGCTGCTGAATATGAATTTTCCGACAAAGGATTTTATGGAGCCCGCATCGATGAGATCGCCCGCAGGGCCGGCATAAACAAACGGATGATCTATGCCTATTTCGGCAATAAGGAAACGCTGTATAAGCATGTTCTGGCTCATGTCTACGCCAGGATGGCGCAAGTGGAGCAGACGATAGTGGACGCCGACTACAGCGGCGAGGAACTGATCCGGCATATCATCTCGGCCTACTTTGACTTTCTGCGGGATAACCCGTCCTTTGTAAACCTTCTGATGTGGGAGAACCTGAACAAAGGCCGGTTTCTTAAGGAAATTGAGAACAGCAAGATCCAGCGCGCCACGATCGGCATCTTTTTGAAGGAGCTTCAGAAAGGAAAGGAAGACGGTTCCTTCCGTGCGGACATCGATGAGTGGCAGACGGTTATCTCCCTGATCACGATGTGTTTTGCCAACTTTTCCAACCAGTATACTCTTTCCAGACTGTTTTCCACCGATTTGAGCAGTGCGGAGGCCGTGGAGCAGCGCAAACAGCATACGACGGAGATCATTCTGGCATATCTCCAGGGGCGGAAATAATAATGAAGTATTTGGTTCTTTAAGAAGCCATGTCCATTTACGGACATTTTCTGTCCCATCGCGAGGGCAGGATGCAATAGGCGGAGGACACATTCCTGCGTAGCCCGGCTGGACTTTACCGGACAAAATAAAAACCATGAGCTGCGGAGCGCGCGTCCCGCAGCCTTTTTCGTATGGCAGGAATTAACCGACGAAAATAATACATATAAATTGTAAAAAAATAGCTTGACGAAACGTAATAAATGTGCTACTATTCACAATAATAACTAACCGGATAGTTACTTATTCCGGGTTCGCTGTGAAAAAAGAAATCAGTGTATATGGTCCGCATACTGTGTAACATACCGGCTGTTGCTGCACAGGGATGACAGCAATCGCGGTCCTTATACCGTATAATACCATATCTGTGCAGAAAGAGAACGTAATACCATGGAAAAGATCACCTGGAATGAAGATGTCCTCAACCGTATGCTGACGACGCCGTCCGATAAACTCATCCGGGATATATCCGAAATAGACGGGGATATTCTGGTTCTTGGCGCCGGCGGAAAAATGGGACCGGATGTCTGCATTCTGGCAAAGGAGGCAGCACGGGCAGCCGGAATTGAGAAAAAAGTCTATGCGGTATCGCGGTTCACGAACGCGGAGGCGGCGGAGCGTCTGCGCCGCCGCGGAGTGGAGATTATCGCCGCTGACCTGCTCGATCCCGGCGTTATGGACAGTCTGCCGGAGTGTAAGAATATCATCTTTATGGCGGGAAGAAAGTTCTCCACACTGCACAATGAGTATATAACATGGGGCACGAATACCTGGCTGCCTGTGCTTGCGGCCGGAAGGTTTTCCGGTTCGAGAATCGTGGTCTTTTCCTCCGGAAATCTGTATCCCAAACTGCCGCCGGCGAGCGGCGGAGCAAGCGAAGATGTGGAGGCGGAGCCGGTAGGAGAGTACTGTATGTCCTGTCTGGGACGGGAGCGCGTCTTTGAGTATGCGGCGAGGACAATGGGAACATCCGTTGCCGTTATGCGTCTGAGCTATGCGGTGGATTTGCGCTATGGAGTGCTCCATGATATCGCGCAGGCCGTCCTTGCCGAGCGTCCGCTGGATTTGTCCGCCATGCCCAGCTTCAACTGCATCTGGCAGCGGGACGCGGCAGAGGCCGCCGTCAGACTGCTGCTGCACGCCTCGCCGGATGTATGCGTAATGAACGTCACAGGACCGGAGACGGCGGGGGTGCGGGAGACGGCCCGGCGGCTGGGCGATCTTCTTGGAAAGCCCGCCCGCTTTGTGGGTCAGGAGGCTGCTACGGCTTACCTGAATAACGCGGGAAAAATGTTCGACCTGATGGGGTATCCGTCGGTTTCACTCAATACGATGATCCGCTGGCAGGCGGAGTGGCTGCTGGCAGGCGGAGGCAGTCTTGGGAAACCTACGCACTTTGAGGAAAGGAACGGCAATTACTGATGGACCGGCATGAACGCGCGATGGCACTTTTGGCAAAAGGAACTGTGATTCCGGCGATTCCTCTTGCTCTGAAAGAAGACCGGACTTTGGATGCGGAAAGACAGCGTCTGCTTGTCCGGTATTATCTGGCCGCCGGTGCGGGCGGCATCGCGGTAGGCGTTCACAGCACACAGTTTACCATCCGGGAGCACGGTTTACTGGAACCGG
>CAYUPA010000026.1:672-9258 GCA_964446565.1 uncultured Lachnospiraceae bacterium | reverse complement strand
CTGCTTTGAGAAGAAGCAGAATACGGCCTGCGTCCGGATTGCCGGAGCCTGCGGACCCACCGATCAGGCGCGCCGCGAGGCGATGCTGGCGAAAACGCTCGGATATGACGCGGTTCTGCTCAGTCCCGGCGGACTGGCGGACTGGACCGAAGAAGAGCTTCTCGAGCGGACGGCGGCTGTGGCGGAGGTTCTGCCCGTAGTAGGGTTTTATCTGCAGGAGGCCGTTGGAGGCCGGTATCTGTCCGGGGATTACTGGCGGCGGACTGCCGATATTCCCGGCGTGGCGGCTGTCAAGTGCGCATGCTTCGACCGGTATCGCACGGCGGAACTCGTCCGCGGTGTTCTGGCGTCCGCGAGGGCGGATGAAGTGGCGCTTTATACCGGCAATGACGATCACATCGTTGCCGATCTGTTGACCCCGTTCACCGATGGGCACGGAAAGTCCCGCTATTTCGCCGGCGGTTTGCTGGGCCAGTGGTCTGTGTGGACACAGCGTGCTGTGAAGCTCTTCGAGCAATGCGTCTTGTGCCGGGAGAGCGGACAGATTCCGATTGAGCTGCTGGAGACGGGGCAGAGACTGACAGAATGCAACAGCGCCGTATTCGATGTAAAAAACCGCTTCGCGGGATGTATTCCGGGTATCCACTACGTGCTCATGAAGCAGGGACTGCTTGCGGGGACATGGTGTCTGAATCCGAAAGAGACTCTCTCTCCGGGGCAGGCGGAAGCGATCGGCCGGGCGGCGGAGCAGAATCCGGATTTGACCGATGACAGCTTCGTTCGCCGCTTCCTGACGGAAGCACTGTGATTCTGCCCTTAGGAACTTTATCAATGATATGGAAATCGTGTGACAGTATATGATATTCAGTTAAATAAAATATACAACGAATCGAGGCCAGGGATCATGAGGAAAAAAACGGTTTCCAAAAAACAGTCACTTCCCGGTGTACGCAAAAAAAGCGTTTTTAAGCGCATTATTCAGGACTATCAGTTATATCTTCTCGTTTTGCCCGCGGTAATCTGGTATGTGATTTTCCATTATGTACCGATGTACGGTCTGCAAATTGCGTTTAAGGATTACAGCGGAGCCTTGGGGATTGCGGGAAGCCCGTGGGTGGGTCTTAAGCATTTCCGGAGCTTTTTCAGGTCGGCGTATGCATGGACGGTCATTAAAAATACGGTCATACTGTCGCTGTATTCGATGCTGGCAAGCTTCCCGATTCCGATTTTTCTCTCTCTGATGCTGAATGAGTTAAAAAGCAAGAAGTATAAAAAAGTGGTCCAGACTACGATTTATGCGCCGCACTTCATTTCGCTGGTGGTTCTGGTCGGCATGCTGAACCTGTTCTTCGGGCCGAACGGTCTCATCAACAATATCGGCGCCCTGCTGGGCAGGGAAAGCGTCAATTACATCACTTCGCCGGGAGCATTCCGCCATCTTTACGTTTGGTCTGGGGTCTGGCAGGGCGCAGGATGGAGCTGTATCATTTATCTCGCGGCGCTGGCGGGCGTTGATCCGGCGCTGCATGAGGCGGCTATGATTGACGGCGCTTCCCGGCTGCAGCGGATCAGATATATCAATCTGCCGGCCATCCTGCCGACAGCGGCCATTCTGTTCATTATGAACGCGGGGTCGCTGCTCAGCGTCGGGTTCGATAAGGCGTTTTTAATGAAGAATGATTTGAACGCGAGCACAGCGTATGTTATATCGCTGTATGTTTATGACCGCGGCTTGGTTAAGACGGATTTCAGTTTTTCCTCGGCGGTCGGGCTGATGAACAATGTGATCAATTTTGCGCTGGTTCTGATCGTCAACAAGATTTCGCAGAAGCTGTCCGGCACCAGTCTGTTCTGAAAGGAAGAGGAAAATGGCCGTTATCAAGGAAAGCAGAAATGACCGGATTTTTAACGCGTTCAATTTGATACTGATTACACTCTTTTTTCTGGCTGTTCTGTATCCGCTGTATTTTGTAGTAATATGTTCATTTTCCAATCCGAACGCGGTGGCGGCGGGTAAAGTATATCTGATACCGAAGCAGATAACGCTTGACGCATATAAGGTTGTTTTTGCAAACAGCGATATTCTGCTGGGGTACCGCAACACGATTTTTTACACGGTAGTGGGCACGCTCGTGAATCTGGCCCTGACGCTGACGGCGGCGTACGCGCTTTCCAGAAAAAATTTTATCGGCCGCAATGTCATCATGTTTTTAATCGTCTTCACCATGTATTTCAGTGGCGGCATGATTCCGACGTATTTGACGGTTCGAAATCTCGGGCTGCTCAATACGTGGTGGGCGATGATTCTGCCGGCCGGAATTTCTACGTATAATCTGATTGTCGCCAGAACCTTCTTCCAGAACGGCGTGCCGGCCGAAATCGAGGAGGCCGCCAGAATCGACGGCTGTTCGACGTTTCAGGTCTTCGGAAAAATCGTTTTGCCGCTTTCCAAGGCGCTCATCGGCGTATTGACGCTGTATTACGCGGTCGCGCACTGGAACTCCTATTTTGACGCATTGATCTATCTGACTTCCGCGCGGGAGAAGATTCCGCTCTCGCTGGTTCTTCGTGAAATTTTGATTCTGAATACGATGAAATCCGCAGCCGGCAGTTCGGCGGATGGGGAACTTGCCGTATATTACGCAAATCTGGCCCAGCAGCTTAAATATGCCCTGATTGTCGTAAGTTCCGTGCCGCTGCTGATAGTCTATCCGTTTCTGCAAAAGTACTTTGACAAGGGCGTTATGCTCGGCTCCATCAAAGGATGAATGTGGCGATTCCGGCCAAGATTTCTGTAATGATAATAGACGTCTGTCTATTTCATAAAATCCAATAAGGAGGGGAAACATCATGTCCAAAAAGATTTTCGCACTGCTTTTAGCGGCGCTTGTGAGCCTGAGTGTGATGACGGCCTGCGGCGGAGGCGAATCTTCCTCTGAGAAGTCCGAATCTTCAGAGGACGAAGCATCGAATTCCTCAGCCGAAGACGAGTCGGATTCCTCAGCCGAAAACGAGTTGCAATCTTCAGCTGAAAACGGGTCGGAATCTTCAGGGGACGACGAGTCGGCTGACAATTCGCAGGAGGAAGCGTATGAACCGTCCTATCCGATCGTTCCGGAGAAGGTTACCTTTACCGCAGCTATTGATGTTAATGAAGAGAATGTCAGTGACCAGCCGTGGTACAAGGCGTATGAAGAGGCGACCAATGTCGCGATCGACTGGCAGATCTGGTCCGATTGGGAGAATCAGATAGGGGTTGTGCTTGCCGGCAACGAACTTCCGGATATTCTTTTCAACTTGGGTAATGGCGGAATAAACAAGCAGCAGGCTTTAAAGTACGGTCAGCAGGGGTATTTCGTCAACTACAAGGATTATCTGAAATACATGCCTGACCTTGTAGCGCTGATGGATGAACATCCCGAATCCTATCGCCTGGTTGAGAACGAGGACGGAAGCATATATACGTTGCCGCATTTTGTGGAAACGCTGACGGCTTTTAACGGAACTATTTTTTACCGCACAGATATGTTCGAAGAAGCCGGTATCGAGGTGCCAAAAACGACGGATGATCTGCTGCAGGCGACGAAGGATCTGCAGAGCTACTACGGAAAAGACAACAAGGATTTCATTGCGTTTCAGCCGTATAATACGGTTGCTATGAGCGGCCAGCTGGCATATTTCCTCTTCCCGGCGTTCGGCGATGAGGTGGATCAGGAATTCGGTTCGCTTGACGGCAAAACGGTCACGTTTAATTATACCTCCGAGCAGTACCGGCGTATGCTGGAATACATGAACGAGCTGTATACCTCCGGCGGATTTGACAAAAACATCTATTCCGAAGACGGAACAAATGCCAAGGCGGTTACATTGGCAAACAATACCGCGATTGTGACATTTGGTACCATGTACACTTCGGAAAACTTCAAGAGCGGCAACTATGATGTCGATATGCTGGAGCCGCTGACCTCGGAATATACCTCGGAGCAGAAGTATGCGAAAGCGTATCCTTCCCAGATGGCGTCTTTTGAAATTTCCACTAAATGTTCCGATCCGGAAACGCTCGCGAAGTGGGTCAATGCCCTGTATACGACCGAGGAGAATGAGATCGCTCCCGGTGTTTCCGGTATTTCCATGTGGCTTGGCATTAAGGGTGTAGACTGGGATTATGATGACGAGAGCCATGAGACCTACACCATCAATGTCCCGGAAGACTTCGACGGCGAAGCTACAGAGTACTTGATAGAGATCGGTTTTAGCAATGCCGCCAACTGTATCTTTATGTCGCTGAACTCAGCGTCGCCGGGACTGCTTTGTAAAGGCAATGGAACCCGTGATAAGCTGCTGCCGTATAGTGTGGACAGGTTCCCGAAAGAGTTTCTTTCTTTCACGGAGGAGGAGTCAACCCTTCTGGCGGAAAATTATACGGATATTAGCAATTACGTAACGGAGAATCAGGCATCCTTCATTACCAGCGGCGTAACGGATGACAGCTGGAACGCTTATGTCTCCGCGATCGACGGCATGGGCATCGATCAGGTGCTCGAAGTGTATCAGGCGGCATTTGACCGTTACAATGCTTCGTAATTTCTTTCAGGTTTAACCTGCGAAAAGGTCCGGCGGACGCCGGGCCTTTCCGCTTAAAGGAAGTAAAATACCGCTGGAAATTGACACAGGAAATCGGAAAGGAACGGCTTACCTTATGAATATTCTTGTCAGCTGGGGCGCGTCGGAAGAAGTTCGGCAGACTTTTTATACCGACCGTGTTAAGAAAGAACTGGAGACCTGCGGAACCGTCCGCTACGGCGTTTTTTCACAGCAGGAGCTGAAGGAGAATCTGCGCGGCGTCGATGTGCTTTTCGCCGGATGGGGAATCCCGAGACTCGATGAAGAAATGCTGAAAAACGCAGACAGCCTGAAACTGGTATGTTATACGGGAGGCAGCGTAGCGGGCTTCATGACGGAGAACCTTGTGCGGCGCGGCGTGCGCGTGCTGTGCGGAAATCAGTTGTTTGCCAATTCAGTCGCGGAGGGAACAATCGGCTATATTCTGCTTGCGCAGAGAAGGCTTATCAAGACCGTGAATGAAACGGCGGAAAACGGCTGGGCGCCCATGTATCCCTCCGCCGGCATTCGTTTTAAGACTATTGGTTTAATCGGATTCGGCATGGTGGTGAAGTATCTTGCAAAAATGCTGCAGGCGTTTGAATGCAAGGTGAAAATCTGCTCGGATTTTTACCGTCCGGAGGATGCGGCGGAATATCGCGCAGAGAAATGTGAACTGGAGGAACTGTTTTCTACCTGCGATATTGTTTCTCTGCATGAATCCCTGCGTGACGAAACGTATCACATGATTGACCGCCGCTGTTTCGCTCTGATGAAAAAGGACGCGCTGTTTGTCAATACGGCGCGCGGTCCAATCATTGTGGAAGAAGACCTTGCGGAGGAGGCGCGCGCGGGGCATATCCGCGCCGTTCTGGATGTTTATGAGAAGGAGCCTCTTCCGATGGATTCCCCTTTGCGCGGGTGCGAGAACATCATTATAATCCCGCACAGGGCAGGCCCAACCACGGATATCCGGGAATATGTAACGCTGGCGCTGATTCGCGACCTGAAGCGTTATCTTGCGGGGAACCCGGAACTGGAAAATGAAATCAGTCTGGACTACGCCCGGTATATGACCGTTTCGCCGAAAGAACTGCACAGGAGACCGTCTTCAACGTAAAAATTACAGCACATTGGAAAAAGAACGCCTTCAAGGACATAAAACCGGGGAGGCGTTCTTCTGTGATAAAATTTAACCTGTCGTGCAAAACGCTGCCTGCCGCGGGCATTCGGCTTTTTGCTGTTTATGAAGCGCGCCGTCATTCCAAACCGGAATGGAGGCGTGCGGACGTAAAACAGGGCCGTTCACCCGGCGTCGGCGTTTGCGGCTTATATCTCCAGCGTCAGGCCGTCGTATCCAATTTCAAGATCAAACGGAAGCTCTTCCCTGCGCAGCGTTTCGATACCTTTCAGTTTCTCCGGGAAGATGTGTTGAATCACCATTCGCTCCGTATCGGCTTTTTTGAACGTATCGATGCAGGAGATAAGACCGCCCGTATTGTGCGCGCATTCGGCGACGATCAGCTGATAATGCGCGTCGCCGACGATGTCAGGAAATTCCGGATAGTCCGCCGACATATCGCCGGTAAAGAAGACTTTCTTGCCTTCGGCTTCGATGGAAAAGGCATGCGCGTGCGGAATATGACGTGTAGAAACGGCGCTCAGGCGCAGCACGTCGTCCTGATAGACAAGGCCGTCGTCGTAGACGGAAAGATTCAAAGAGTCATCGCTGCGCCGCAGAATGCCGTGAATCCAGCCGCGGATCAGATCGACGCCGAATTGTTCCGGAAGGAAAATCGCCGGCTTGGAATCCAGAAAATACCATGAGATTTGATCGCAGAACTCGATCAGACCGTCCGTATGGTCCCCATGAAGATGCGTAATGAATACGCCCTTTACGTCCTCATGCCGAATGTCATAATGGCGCAGCAGCGGGGAAATGGGCGCGCCCGCGTCGATAATGTACCAGTTCTTTCCCACGCCGAGAAACGTTGAGGAGCAGAAGCGGTCCTTCTCCGGAACGCCATGGCTCGTTCCCGCAAAAATGATTTTCATAGAAGACTCCTTTCTGAATCTGGCAGGAGGCTGGCCATTGACTGACCAGCCTCCCTCCTGATGTAAATTCGATCTTTCTGTTTCCGATCCGAGCTTTCAGTTTCCAGTTCGATCCTTCTGTTTCCGGTCCGACAATTCTGTTTCGTCAGGCTCTTATTCGTAGAGAGCGCCCAGACGGGTCAGTCTTTCGTATTTTGCCTTCGCGTTGTCTTCCGCCTCGGCGAAGAGCTTCTTCGCTCTCTCCGGGAACGATTTCTCAAGACGCGCATAGCGGTTCTCGCTCTCGATGAATTCAAGATAGCTCGCCGTCGGCTCCTTGCTGTCCAGCGTGAACGGATTCTTTCCTTCCGCCTTCAGAGCCGGATTGTACCGGAACGTGTTCCAGTAGCCGGCCTTTACGGCGCGGTCCATCTCAAGCTGGCAGTTCGTCATGCCGCCCTTGACGCCGTGCATCTCGCAGGGCGCGTAGCCGATGATCAGCGACGGCCCATGATAAGCCTCCGCCTCCTTAAGCGCTTTCAAGGTCTGCGCCATCTGCGCGGGCGAACCCATCGCGACCTGAGCTACGTATACATAGCCGTAAGACATCGCGATTTCCGCAAGATTCTTTTTGCCAACGGCCTTGCCGGCCGCGGCGAACTGGGCGACCTGCCCAAGATTCGAAGACTTGGAGGCCTGACCGCCGGTATTGGAGTAGACCTCGGTATCGAAAACCATGATGTTCACATCTTCGCCGGAGGCGATCACATGGTCCAGACCGCCGAAACCGATATCGTAGGCCCAGCCGTCGCCGCCGAAGATCCACACGGATTTCTTCGCCAGATATTCCTTTTCATCAAGAATCTGCTGACGGAGAGACGCGCACTTCTCGCACTCGCAGTTCTCAAGCATCTTGATGAGAGCCTTCGCGGGCGCCTGATTGGCGGCGCCGTCGTCGACCGTCGAAAGATAGGCGTCAATAACGGCCTTTTTGTCCTCGTCCTCCGCGATCTCGCGCAGTTCTTTCACATACCCGATCAGGCGGCTGCGGATGGTATTCTGGCCGATGAAGATGCCAAGGCCGTGCTCCGCGTTGTCTTCAAACAGCGAGTTCGCCCAGGCGGGACCCTGACCGCTGTCCCGGTTGACCGTATACGGCGTTGTCGGCGCGGAACCGCCCCAGATGGAGGAGCAGCCCGTCGCGTTGGAAATGTACATCCTCTCGCCGAAAAGCTGTGTGACAAGACGGGCATAGGAAGTTTCCGCACAGCCCGCGCAGGAGCCGGAGAACTCGAGCAGCGGCTGCTGGAACTGGCTTCCCTTGACGGTATTGTCGGCGAAGGGAAGGTCCTTTTTGGACACGTTCGCGACAGCATAATCGAAAGCCGCCTGCTGATCCGCCTGCGTATGCTGCGGTACCATTTTAAGCGCCTTCTTCTCCGGTTTGGTCGGGCAGACCGTCACGCAGACGCCGCAGCCCATGCAGTCAAGCGGTGAAACGGCCATCGTGAATTTATAGCCCTCAAGCCCCTTTCCGATCATCTTCGGAGCAAATTTGGTACTTGCGGGCGCGTTCTTTGCCTCTTCCTCGTTCATGGCGAACGGACGGATCGTCGCGTGAGGGCAGACAAACGCGCAGGTATTGCACTGGACGCAGTTTTCGGGGATCCATTCGGGGACGTTGACCGCGATGCCGCGCTTCTCGTAAGCGGAAGAGCCCTGCGGGAAGGTGCCGTCGCCGCCGAGACCCCAGAACTTGCAGGAGATCGTGCCGGGAGCGGAGGTGTCCGGAGCGGGCTTTTCCTCAAGCGAAAGATCGGTGACATCGTCTACGATGCCGATCGTGAAGCCGGCCTTCGGATTCTCTCTGGCAAGGTTCTCATAAACGGCGAAGATGCTGGAAGGAGGCGTGTCCTTGGAGCCGAGGCCGTAGCGGCCGCCGACGACCCG
>CAYUPA010000026.1:0-662 GCA_964446565.1 uncultured Lachnospiraceae bacterium | reverse complement strand
CCTGCATCTGGTTCACCGGGTTCAGAATCGTATTGACGAAACGGACCAGCTCAGGACGCTTTCCTTCTGCGGCAGCGGGAGCCGGGTCTTCGGGAGCGAACTTCCAGCTCTCCGGCACATCGATCCGGATCAGGGCATCGACGCCGGCGTCGATCGCGCGATAGTTATTGTTGACGACCTCTTCGCCCTTCTTGCTGTACGACTTCTTGGCCATATATTTCATATACTCGACGGCCTGCTCGATCGGCATGATATTCGCCAGCTTGAAGAAGGCGGACTGCAGAATCGTATTGGTGCGCTTGCCCATTCCGACTTCAACGGCCTTGTCGATCGCGTTGATGATATAGAACTGGATGTTGTTCTGCGCGATATAGCGCTTGACATCCGAAGGAAGGTTCTCTTCCAGTTCCTCCGGGGTCCACTGGCAGTTCAGCAGGAAGGTGCCGCCCGGAATGACGTCGTTTACAATCTTATAGCCCTTCGTGATATAGGAAGGATTATGGCAGGCGACGAAATTCGCCTTGGTGATGTAGTATGGACTCTTGATTGGGGAGTCGCCGAAGCGAAGGTGCGAAATCGTGATGCCGCCGGTCTTCTTGGAGTCATACTGGAAATAGGCCTGGATGTATTTGTCGGTATGGTCGCCGATGATCTTGATGGAG
>CAYUPA010000025.1:0-12549 GCA_964446565.1 uncultured Lachnospiraceae bacterium | reverse complement strand
TCGCTTAAGGACGTTGTGATCCCCCGTACGGAGAAAGCGGTCTACGGCCGGTGGAAAGCCGTTATAATTTATTTCTAGTGTCTTTTTTGCGCGAAAAGGACCCCGATTTTCATCGGGGTCCTTTTCGCGGGATTCTACAAACGGAAAATCGCCCGCGCTTTGATAAAGCGCGGGCGTTTTTGCGTTCGGCGGGCCGCAAAGCCTCTCCTCTGCCGGTATACCGCAGATTCAGGCTTCGGGCCCTGCATGTATTACATCATTCCCATGCCGCCCTGACCGCCGGCCGGAGCGGGGGGTTCGGGTTCCGGCTTATCCGCAACCGCGGATTCGGTCGTCAGCAATGAAGAAGCGACGGACGTCGCGTTCTGCAGCGCGGAACGGGCCACCTTAACCGGATCGATAATGCCCTTCTCAACCATATCGACATCCTCGCCGGTTAAAGCGTCGAAGCCGATTCCCGGCTTGGATTCAAGCAGCTTATTGACAACGACGGAGCCTTCGACACCGGCATTGATGGCAATCTGGCGTACCGGAGCTTCCAGAGCCTTCGCTACGATCATCGCGCCGGTCTTCTCATCACCTTCCAGTGTCTCCGCAAGCGCCTTGGTATCGCCGATCGCGTGGATAAAGACGCTGCCGCCGCCGCATACGATGCCTTCCTCAACGGCCGCGCGGGTCGCCGCCAGAGCGTCTTCCATGCGCAGCTTGTTTTCCTTCATTTCCGTCTCGGTCGCGGCGCCGACTTTAATCACGGCTACGCCGCCGGCCAGCTTCGCAAGACGTTCCTGAAGCTTCTCTTTGTCGAAATCGGAGGTCGTTTCCGCGATCTGCGCCTTGATCTGCTCGATGCGGGCCGCGATCTCCTCTTTCTCTCCGGCGCCGTCCACGATCACGGTATTTTCTTTCTGCACCTTAACGGATTTCGCCCTGCCGAGCATATCGATCGTCGTTTCCTTCAAGTCGAGGCCGACTTCCTCGGAGATGACGGTACCGCCCGTCAGAATCGCGATATCCTGCAGCATTTCCTTGCGGCGGTCGCCGAAGCCGGGAGCCTTAATGGCAACGCAGTTAAACGTACCGCGCAGCTTGTTGACGACCAGCGTCGCAAGCGCCTCGCCCTCCACGTCATCCGCGATGATCAGCAGCCTTGCGCCGCTCTGTACGATCTGCTCGAGCAGAGGCAGGATCTCCTGGATGTTGGAAATCTTCTTATCTGTAATCAGGATGTACGGATTCTCCAGATTCGCTTCCATCTTGTCCATATCGGTGGCCATATAGGAAGAAAGATATCCTCTGTCGAACTGCATTCCTTCGACCAGTTCCAGTTCGGTATTCATGGTCTTGGCTTCCTCGACCGTAATGACACCGTCGTTGGAAACCTTCTCCATCGCATCCGCGACCATGGCACCGACATCTTCATCGCCGGCGGAAATGGAAGCGACCTGCGCGATATGCTCCTTGCTGCTGACCGGAATGCTCATGCCCTTGATCGAATTAACCGCGACTTCCGTCGCCTTCCGCATTCCTTTGCGCAGGATGATCGCGTTCGCGCCGGCGGCGATATTCTTGGAGCCTTCCTGAATCATGGCCTGCGCCAGAACCGTCGCGGTCGTCGTGCCGTCGCCCGCGGCGTCGTTCGTCTTCGTCGCGACTTCCTTCACGAGCTGCGCGCCCATATTCTCAAACGCGTCTTCCAGTTCGATTTCCTTCGCGATGGTAACGCCGTCGTTGGTGATGAGCGGAGTTCCATACTTCTTATCCAGAACAACATTGCGTCCCTTCGGGCCAAGCGTAACCCGAACGGTATCGGCCAGCTGATCGACGCCCTTCTCAAGCGCTGCGCGAGCCTCCGCGCCGAATTTGATTTCCTTTGACATAATTCAATTCCCCCTTATTCCTGATTATTCCAGATTATTCCTGATTATTCAACAACAGCCAGAATATCGCTCTGTTTCAAAATGATGTACTCCTCGCCGTCCAGCTTGACCTCGGTGCCGGAATACTTAGCGTAGATAACCTTCTGTCCGACGGAAACTTCCATCTTCACTTCTTTGCCGTCGATCACTCCGCCGGGACCGACCGCGATGATTTCGGCTTCCTGCGGCTTTTCCTTGGCGCCTCCGGTCAGTACGATACCGGACTTCGTCGTCTCAATGGCTTCCAGCTGCTTTACAACGACCTTATCGCCCAAAGGTAAAAGTTTCATGATTTGTTCCTCCTTGATATTTGAATTCGATCGTTTTGGAGATTGTTAGCACTCAATCAGGTCGAGTGCTGATTACAGCGTATAGTTTACCCAAATCATGTTTACATGGCAACTCCCGTTTTACGGAAATAATATGGATTATCATGATTTATCTCAAAAAAACTCCTTTTTTCTTTTATTTTCTCCTGTTTCTTATTTTTTATATAAAACTTGACCCGTTTCGTATCTCCCGGTATAATACAACCGCAACTTGTTTTTGTACGGGGAAAGGAGGGCTTTCGTGCGCTGCGTCGGCATCATCTGTGAATACAATCCTTTTCACAACGGACATCAGTATCAGCTGCGGGAGGCGTCGCGCGGGGCGGGCGGCATTCCCGTCATTGCCGTCATGAGCGGCAACTTCGTCCAGCGGGCGGCGCCCGCCGTAACAGATAAATGGACACGGACGCGGATGGCGCTCGAAGGCGGCGCCTCCCTCGTTCTGGAACTTCCGACCTGCTACAGCACGGCGGGAAGCGAAACCTTCGCGGGGGCCGCCGTGTATCTCATGGAACAGACCGGCCTTATCTCCCATTTAAGTTTCGGCGCGGAGACGCCGGACCTGTCCGTACTTAAAGACGCCGCGCACATCGTGCTGCGGGAACCGGAACCCTATGCCCTTCTGCTGAAAAAAGGCCTGCGCGAAGGTAAAGGGTACGCGGCGGCGCGTCAGGAAGCGCTGAACGCTCTCTTAAAGACGGACCCGGACCTTCTGCGCGCCCCGAACAATATTCTGGCCATCGAATACTGTAAAGCGCTTGAGCGCCTCTCATCCGCGATCCTTCCGCTCCCGGTCAAACGCGGCGCGGACAGCCGCGACCTCTGTCTGCATGACGGATTCGCCTCCGCCTCCGCCGTCCGCGCCGCCCTCTATAGCGGCCTGCCCGTTGACGGGGCTGTGCCGCCCGCAGCGCGGCGGCTTCTGACCCCGGACCGGATCGCGGCCCCCTTTGACGACTGGTCCAAAGAACTGCACTACCGCCTGTGCTTTCATGACGCGAAGAGCCTGCCTGCCATCTGCGAAATCGGAGAGGGGCTTGAAAACCGGATACTGGCCTGCGCCGATCCCTCGAAGACGATCTCCGCGCTTGTCGAAGAAATCCACGGCAAACGCTATCCCAGAGTCCGCATCCGGCGCATTCTGCTGAATATTCTGCTGGATATGACGCGCATCCAGCGCGCGCGAATGGAGTTTCATAAAGGCCCGGGCTATATTCGGGTTCTTGGTTTCCGCAAAGAGGCGGAAGGGCTTTTATCGGCATTGATTTCCAGCGCCCGTCTTCCGGTCGTTACGAATCTTCCGCGGCAACTTCGTTCGCTTCCCGAACCCGCGAAGCGGATGCTGGAGGCGGAAATCCGTTATACCGATTTGTATTTCGCCCATGTGCCGGGCCGCGCCTTTACGCGCGGCGCCGAGTTCACCCGTCCTCTTGTCATCGTCTGAACCGCTGCCTTCGTCGAAACTGCTGATTTCATCGAAACTGTTGTCCTCATCGAAACGGCTGTCTTCTTCTGAACCGCTGCCTTCGTACAAAAAAAGGCTCCCGGCAGCATCAGCTTTCCGGAAGTCCTTTTATGTGTGCCGCGTTTACGCGGCATTTATACGTTCACGGGACGGGGCCGCATCGTTCACGGGACGGGCCCCCGCGGATTGCTCCGCGCTGCGGGAATCCTTCCATTCTTAAAACGGCTCGACGCGAAACAGCATCCCGAACCCTTTTTTGTCGATCGGATACGTTTTCTCCTGCTCCTCATACCATGCGCTGTAATCCCGGCTGATCATCGCGCTGCGCACGCTGCTCTTCCAGTACGGCGTGTCGTCCTCGCCGACATAATAGAGGACATGGTACCCGTACTCGGTTTCTATGACCTCCGTATCCCCCTTCCTGCGGGCGTCGTCGAAGACCCAGGCGTCGAAGGCGCTGACCGTCTGTCCGGGCGCGATGCCTTCGATCAGGCCGCCGTTATCCGCCGAAGAATCATCGCTGTCGCGTTTCGCAAGCTCCGCGAACGAATCCTCGGTCGCCTCGCCGTCCTTCCACTCCTGATAGACCGCTTCCGCATCGCTCTTTGCCTTTTCCCAGTCCTCCTCCGAATCCGAATCCACGGCAAAGAGGATATGGCGCACGTCCCGCGTCGTGAACTCGTCGCGGTACTGCGGCTGAATAATATAGGCGACATAATAGCCGGTCCCATCCTCGTTTTCGATCAGATCAAAATCGCCGGCCCCGCGTTCTTCGGCAAACGCCCAGTCCGCAAGATTGCCGTCGATGGAACGGACCGTGACCTTCGTACTGCCTGTCCGCAGCGAATTGTCGGCGGCCTCCGTTTCGGAATCGTCGCTTAGCTTCTCCTTCGCAATCTGAATCGCCGCTTCGGAGAAACTTGCCTCGTCCGTAATTTTGGAAAGGAAATCCTCCGCCTTCTTTTTCGCCTCCTCAAGCGTCACGCCTTCCGAGGTCTCGGTTTCCTCCTCGGAAAGGAACGGCTGGAGGCGATAATCTATCTTCGCGTAATTGTCAATATTTTCCTGATAATAGGCCTCAAGGTCTTCGTCCGAATACTCGTAGGAATCCTTCAAATGCTGCTCATAGCTGCCCGCGAGAAACTCCCGTTCCAGCATCTTCTGATAGAGCGCAAAATTCATCCCCTTGACGATATTTTTCCCGATATATTCATCGAGGCTCATATCCTGCGCCTCGGCGTTCTGCCGCATGGTTGCGACCGCGCTGTCGTAGTCCGCCTGCTCTTCCTCGCTGAGCTGATACCCTTCGGCCTTTGCCGCCTCCGACACCGCGATCAGGCGCTGCAGCGAAGACAGAGCCTCGTCGCTGAAATAGTCCGCATAGGACGTACCCTCGCTGATATACTGCTTCTTAAGAGATACCGCCGTATCGATGCCCGTGTTCTGTCCGCCGTAAAGGCTTTGCATCATCGACGAATAATTGGTGTAGCTGCTCAGGTAATAATAGCTGTATTCCGCGGGAGACACCTTGACGTCTCCGATTTTAGCCGCCGTCAGCGTCCGCATCGCGAGGCTGCTGTTAGCGAACAAAACGCCCGCCGCAATCAGCACAACCGCAAGAAGAACAGCCGCCCACGCGATCCGTTTCCTCGTTTGCGGCTTAATCCGGCTGTTCGCCCGCTTCCTGAGCTTTGCCTGGCGCTTGCGCGCTTCCATCTTTCGTTTCTCAATCTTGGAGCGATTATCTTTCATAATCACAAGCCCTTCTTACTCATGGTGAATGTTCAGCTCTTTTCGATTCTGCTGCAAAATATTGCGCTTCTGCTGTATGATCTGGTTAAATTCCTTCGCCTTCTCCGTAGCCTCCCGCGCGACGTCCTGCAGCCGGTCCTCCGTGAAGCTCGACAACGCCTCAATCTGCTCCTCGATCTGCATCAAAAGATCGTCCGCGTATTCCTTCGCGCCCATGCGCAGCTCCTTCGAAACCTTCTTCGCGTTCTCGACGATCTCTTCCGCCTGCGCGTACGCCTTGCGGGTGACCTCGTGCTCGTTGATCATCCGCTCGCGCTCTTCCTCCGCTTCGTGGATTTTCTCCTCCGCCTCATGCTGCGCGTCTACCAGAATCCGGTTCTTCTCATCGAGAACCCACTTGGACCGCTCGATTTCGGTCGGCAGCTTCAAGCGCACGTCCGTAATCAAATCGAACATCTCTTCACGGTCAATCATCGTTTTGTCGCTGAACGGAACCGATTTCCCGTGCTCAAGCAAATCCTCCATGTTCGCGAGAATATCTTCGATTTCCAGTTGCTGATCCGTCTGCTGCTCCATTTTAGTTCCTCCTGATCTTCTTCATGCTTTCCACTACACTCCGCGGTACAAAATGTTCCACATTGCCTCCGTGAAGGAGAATGTCCTTAACAACCGTCGAACTGATGAACGAATACTGCGCGTTCGTGCTTAAAAACAGCGTTTCCATTTCCGGATAAAGATTCCGGTTCGCCTGCGCGAGCTGCAGTTCATATTCAAAATCCGACACCGCGCGAAGGCCCCGGATGACGAGGGTCGCCTTCTGTTCCTTCAGAAAATCAACGAGAAGTCCGCTGAAAGGGCGGATTTCCACATTGGAAAGATGTTTCGTTCCTTCTCTTAGCATAAAAAGCCGTTCCTCGACGCTGAAGAGCGGATGCTTGCTGCTGTTCTCCAAAACGCCGATAATCAGTCTGTCGACCAGCGCGGCGCCCCGTTCCGCGATATCAAGATGTCCGAGCGTCATGGGATCAAAGCTTCCCGGATATACGCCTACCCTCATACAATTCCCCGCTTTCTATCTTGCCCGCAGGAAAGTGAATTTCGTCACTCTGTATTCCCGGACCTTTTCAATCGCAAGTTCTCCGCCCCCGGGATCGAGGGGCGTGTTGACGGAGGATTCGATCACGAGCCTGCCGCCCCTGGCGAGCACGCCCGCGAGCAGAATCTCGTCAAGCGTCTTCTGCTCATACCCTTTCTCATAAGGCGGGTCCATAAAAATGAGATCAAACTGCGCGCCCGCTGCGCCAAGCTGCCGCACGGCATTAGCCGCGTCGTCCTGAATCAGTCTTGCCTGCCCATAAAGCCCTGTGGCCCGCAGGTTCGCTTCGATGCAGGAAACCGCCTCCGGACTCTTCTCCACGAAGACCGCCGATTTCGCGCCTCTCGATAAGGCTTCGACGCCGATGGCGCCGCTACCGGCAAACAGGTCGAGAAAACGGCTCCCCGGCACGTCAAACTGCAGAATCGCAAAAAGCGTTTCCTTGAATCGATCCGCCGTCGGACGCGTTTCAACCCCCTCCCGGGTCAAAAGTCTGCGCCCCCTGGCGGACCCGGCTATTACACGCATGGGCAAACCTCCGCGCGGGATCGTCCCGGCCGAACCTGGACTAACCAGTTCCCGCACAATTCCGGGATTCGTAATTTGAGAATTCGTAATTTGAGGATTCGTAATTCGAGGATTCGTAATTCCCGGATGGCGAATCCTTTTTCATTGTAGCGAAAATCCTTCAAATGTCAAGATTTATTCCCCTTTTTGCCCAAATATATACGAAAAATTATTCAAATTTCGCCTGATACAGCCGCCTGTTCCTCCCTGAAAGGGAATTTACGGCGCCTTATTTCGCAGCGCGTTCCCCTCCCTGAAAGGGATTTTGCGGCCCTTATTTCGCCGCGCGTTCCCTCCCTGAAAGAGATTTTGCGGCGCCTTATTTCGCCGCGTTTTTCTCTTTACAGGGAATTCAGGAGACCGTCCCGCTGCAAAAAGCGGTCGATCTTTTCCCGAAGAGGCAGGACGCCTGCCCCCGCAAGATCGGGGTCCGTCTCGAACAGCGTACGCGCGGCTTTCTGGGCGATACGGAGAATGTCGAGGTCCTCATAGAGGTTCGCGAGCTTAAAGTCCGGAAGACCGTGCTGGCGGAGGCCGAACACGTCGCCGGCCCCGCGAAGGCGCAGGTCTTCCTCCGCGATATAAAATCCGTCGTTGGAATCGACCAGAATTTTCATTCTTTTACGGGTCGCCGGCTGATCCGAATCGGTCTTTAAGACGCAGAACGACTCGCTTTCGCCCCGGCCGACCCGGCCGCGACGCTGGTGGAGCTGCGCAAGCCCGAAGCGCTCCGCGTTTTCTACGATCATCAGCGTCGCGTTCGGCACGTTGACGCCGACTTCCACGACCGTGGTCGAAACGAGAACCGAAATATCGCCGCGGACAAACCGCTCCATAACCTCATCTTTCGCCTGCGCCTTCATCGAGCCGTACAGAAGCCCCACCGCAAGATCCGGAAAGACGCTGCGCGTCAAATACTCATACAGCGAGACGGCCGAGACAAGCCCCTCCGTTTCCTCGTCCTCCGTTTCCACGGCGGGACAGATGATATAAACCTGATGGCCGTTACCCACTTCTTTGCGGATAAACGCATACAGCCTCTCATTATAGGAAGAATCCACCGTGTAGGTTTTCACAGGCTGCCTTCCCGGCGGCATTTCGCGGATGATGGAAATATCCATATCGCCGAACAGAATCATCGCAAGCGTTCGGGGAATCGGCGTCGCGGTCATGACAAGAATATTCGGCTCAGCGGATTTATCCGCGAGGGCGACGCGCTGCCGTACGCCGAAGCGGTGCTGCTCATCCGTAATGACAAGGCCCAAATCCTTAAATTCGACGCGTTCCTGAATGAGGGCGTGCGTGCCAATGACAACATCAAGCTCTTTCCGCGCGAGCCGCTCATAAATTTCCCGCTTTTCCTTTGCCGTCATGGAGCCCGCAAGAAAGCCGACGCGGATTCCGAGCGGTTCAAGAAGACGGACCGCTTCCTCGTAATGCTGGCGCGCTAAAACCTCTGTCGGCGCCATCAGCGCCCCCTGTTTCCCGGAAAACGCCGCCGCGCAGAGCGCAAGCAGCGCAATGACCGTTTTGCCGGAGCCTACGTCCCCCTGTACGAGACGGTTCATCGGACGGTTCGACCGGAGATCGCGTCCGATCTCCTCCCACGCCTTTTTCTGGTCGCCTGTCAGAGCAAACGGCAGGCTCGACAGCAGTCTGTCCGAACCGTCCGTCCCAATCACCTGCCCCCGGGTCTGCTTTTCCATCGTGTGATGAATGCGCAGCAGGGCGGCCTGCTGAATGAAAAACTCATCGAAAATCAGCCGGCGCCGGCTGATTTCCTTTTCTTCAAAGGAATCCGGAAAATGAATCCGGTGCATGGCGAAATTGTAGTCCGCCATTTCAAGCTCTTTGCGCAAAAAAAGAGGGAGATATTCCGTGAGATCGGGATCGCAGTAGGCGAGCGCTTCCCGGATGGAACCGCGCAGCACCTTCGCGGAAAGGCCCGCCGTCAGACTGTAGACGGGCTCGATTCCCTTCGTTTCCTCCGAATCCTCATCAAGTTTCGTAAATTCCGGCGACCGCAGCTGAATCTGGTTGTATTTTCGCTGCACCTTTCCGTAAAAAAGACAAAGGTCGTCCTTCTTCAGGGTTTTCGCGATATAGGGCTGATTGAACCAGACGGCGGCAAGCGCCCCCGTTTCGTCGCCGATTCGCGCCTGCGTGATCTGATAGGCGCCTTTGCGGAAGGTCCGCGGCGCGCTTAAGACCCTCGCCTTGAGGACCGTATCCTGATCGAGCGTGATCTCGCTGATCCGCACAATTCGGCGGAAATCCTCGTAATCCCTTGGATAATGTGTAATCAGGTCCCCGACCGTAACGATGCCTAACTTCATCAGCAGACGGGCGCGGCTGTCGCCGACGCCCTTTACAGCCGTGACCGGCTCTTCCAGTCTGCTCATCGCGTGCCTCCTGCCAAAAAAACGGAAGGACCTTCTGGCCCCTCCGCCTCCATGCCTGTGAAGCGGTCTAATCGGATCAAAATAAATTCCCCCTGCAAAACCCTGACGCGATTCCCCGCGGGCCGCCCCGTTATTCCGCGGAAATGATGTAATAGTAGAGCGGCTGGCCGCCTTTGTGGATTTCGACCTCCGCGTCCGGATACGAATCCTCCATATAGCGCTTAAGCTGCGAGTTTACTTCCTCGTCCGCCTCGGCTCCGGCATATACCGTGATCAGTTCCGGTCCGTCCTCCATCAGGTGATCGATCAGCTTCCGGGATATTTCGGTCAGGTTCTCACCGACGTCGGTGACCTCGCCGTCGACGATCGCAAGCAGATCACCCTTATGTATGGAAAGCGCGCCGATATGCGAATCCCGCACCGCAAACGTAATCTGGCCGGTCTTCACCGTAGCGAGACTGTCCTTCATGGCCCTGACGTTGCGCTCCATGCTTTCGCCCGCCGCGTAATTCAGCATGGCGGTAATGCCCTGCGGGATACTTTTCGACTCCACGACATGGACCTTTTTGTCTTTCGTCAGTTCCGCCGCCTGCTGGGCGGCAAGAATGATATTCTTATTGTTCGGCAGGACGATGACATTCTCGGCGCGGACCTTTTCAATCGCCGTCAGGATATCCTCCGTGCTCGGATTCATCGTCTGTCCGCCGGGGATGATCGCATCGGCGCCAAGGTCCTTAAACACCGCGGCGATGCCGTCGCCGGAGGCAATCGTAATGAAACCGGCTTCCTTCCGCCGTTCCGGCGTCCGCTCCGGCGTCTGACCCGGCGTCTGGTCCTGTGCCCCTTCCGGCGTCCGTTCGGACGTCTGGCCCTGTGTTCCTTCCGGCGACAAACCCGCAGCCCGTTCCGGCCCTCCTTCGGACGGCAGGCCCTGCGTTTTTTCCGCTGTCCGGCCCGCCGCGCCCTTCGCGTCCGTCTCTTTCGTAAGGTCCAGTATGTTCCGGTGCTGCAGGCGCATGTTGTCGACCTTGATGCTGGAAAGCGACCCCAGACTCAGCCCTTTCTGAATGGCAAGCCCCGGATCGTTCGTGTGGACGTGAACCTTGATCAAATCCTCGTCGATGACCAGCACCAGCGAATCGCCGATGCCGCTTAAATACTCACGCAGCATATTCTCCTGCCGTTCGGCGTGTTCCACGCCTTCGACGATAAATTCCGTGCAGTACCCGTAACGAAGGCTCTCCTCGGAAACGGCGGCCTGCGCGGGGCTGTGGGATACGCCTGCAGGCCCTTCCGCGGGGCTGGAAGACTGCCCCCCGGGGCCGTAAGACTGCCCTTCGGGGCCGTAAGACTGCCCTTCGGGGCAGTCTTCCTCGCTTCGAAGCGCCGGTATCTCTCCTTCCGGAAGGCGCGTGCCGGCAAGCAGGCCCTCAAAAAGGTACAGAAGACCCTGTCCCCCGGCATCCACAACGCCCGCTTCCTTGAGAACCGGCAGCATATCCGGCGTTTTTTCAAGAACGGTCTTGCCATGTTCAATCGTCGTTTCCAGAAGCTCGTCAATATCTTCGGTATGCATCGCCGTTTCGAGCGCGAAATCCGCCATTTCCCGGGCGACGGTTAAAATCGTGCCCTCCTTGGGACGCATCACCGCCTTGTACGCGGTTTCCACGCCCTTGCGCAGCGCCTCGGCAAACCGTCCCGTATCCACGGTCTGCGACTCCCTGAGACCTCTGTAAATGCCGCGAAACAACTGTGAGACGATCACCCCGGAGTTTCCTCTCGCGCCGCGGAGCGCGCCGGATGACAGCGCCTTGCCCATCTCGGCAACCGTCCGGTCCTGATTCTTCAGCACCTCGCGCGCGGCGGACAGGACCGTCATGGACATATTCGTTCCCGTATCGCCGTCGGGTACAGGGAAAACATTCATTTCGTCGACCGTCTTCCTATGTTCCCCAAGACGGTTCGCTCCGCAGACGACCATCTGGCAAAAGCGTCTGCCGTCTATGCTTGTAAGCACAACCCTACCTCCTCAAGATTCCAGATCATTCTTCCGCCTTGTCGACGCGGACGCCCTCGACATAGACGTTGATGTGATCGACGCGGACGCCGAGCATATCTTCTACACGGTATTTTACCGTGCTCATCAGATTATCGGCGATGGCGGAGATTTTGGTTCCGTATTCCACCACGATATGAAAGTCCAGCGTAACGGTTCCGTCGTCCTGCACACCCACCTTAATGCCCTTCGTAAGGCTGTCGCCCAAAAGAAGCTGAACCAGTCCGTCCTTTACATTGATCGAGGCCATGCCAACAACCCCATAGCATTCCATCGCGGCCATGCCCGCGACCTTTGCGATGACCTCGTTCTCGATGGAAACCGAACCGTACGCCGTTGTGATTCCTGCTGGCATTGCGCATCCTCCTCGCACTGAATAATATACGTATTATAACAAGTTTTGGTTCTGATGTAAACAACAAAGCGGCAGCCTTTTTACGCGCTGTACTTTTTCTGTAACAGTTCAGACGCCCTTAAATTTTAAAATAAAAAGTGCCGAAATTTCAAGTCGTATTTTTTCGCCTGCAAGGTTCAAATGTGGATAAATCATCCCGCTTCGATGGAGATTTTCCAAATTGTGGATAACTCCACGGTACGAAGGGGGGCAGCAAGACTTTTTTCAAGAAAATACGGCTTATGTCAGGGAGTTTTCCACCGCCGCCCCGATTTCCTTTCTCTGTATCCACCGTCATTTTGACGGAACTGCCCCTTGCACCGATTCGCTTTTTTTCGTGAATTATGCTATAATTCTTTGTAGAAAATAGCACGGAAAGGAGGCTTGTGCGGCAATGGGCGGCAACTATGAAAAGGGATTATACAACCAGCTGATGGATGTCATGGCAAAACTGAATGCCATGGAAGCAGAGCATAAGCAGGACCGTCAGGAAATCAAAAGCCTTACCGCCGAGGTTACAAGCCTCCAAAAAGAGAACCACTCTCTTCGGAAGAAAGTCAGCGTACTTCAGG
>CAYUPA010000024.1:1890-12858 GCA_964446565.1 uncultured Lachnospiraceae bacterium | reverse complement strand
TCTGGCGTCCTCATCTTCCTGTATGCTGATGCGGCCCGAAATATACACCATCCGGTCCTCCTCCATCTGATCATGGAACTGCTCATAGGAATTGGGAAAGACGAGCACCTCGAGCGACCCGTACAGGTCCTCCACCGTCAAAAACGCCATCCGCTTGTTGTTCCGGGTCATCTTGACCGTCCTGTGCATGATGATGCCGCCGACCGTTGCTTCCATGCCGTCCGCCATCCTGTGTCCGGAATCCGTTTGATCCGGCACCTGCACCCCGTCCTCCGGCAAAACGAAATCCGAGGAAAAATGCGTGACTTTTCTGCGCCATTCCGTTTCATACTGCGCCATCGGATGTCCCGTCAGATACAGGCCGAGAACCTCCTTTTCAAAAAGGAGCCGGGTGCTTTCGCTCCATGCCGGGCACTCCGGAAGCACGTCCTCTTCCGGAGTCTCTTCCGCGTCCATGCCGAACAGATTCATCTGCCCGCTCATCTGCATCTTCTTCCACTGCGCGGCGCCCGCCATGGCGGTCGGATAGAATTCCATGTAGGCGCTCCGGCTGCCGCCCAGCGAATCAAACGCGCCCGCCTTGATCAGGTTCTCGACCGCGCGCCGGTTGAGCTCATAGTCCTGCATCCGTCTGCAAAAATCCGTCATGCTGCGAAACGGTCCGTTTTTCTCCCTTTCCCCGGCCATCTGGTCGATTACGGCGCGGCCGACATTTTTGACGGCGGAAAGGCTGTAGCGGATTTTTTTCACGCCGCTGTCCACGGTGACGGAGAAGTCGCCGGTGCCCTCGTTGATGTCCGGCGGCAGCAGCTCGATGTCCATGTTTTTCAGGCTTTGAATGTAAAAGATCAGCTTGCCCGGATGATCGATCACCGAGGTCAAAAGCGCCGCCATAAATTCCACGGGATAATGAAACTTAAGCCACGCGGTCTGATACGCGACGACGGCATAGGTCGCGGAATGCGATTTATTGAACGCATACTTGGCAAAATCCTCCATATCCGCGAAAATCTGCGCGGCCGTCTGCTCCGGGATGCCGTTGCGGACACAGCCGGGAATATGGTCCTCCTCACTGCCGTAAATGAATATCTGCCGCTCCTTTTCCAGCACATCCGCCTTTTTTTTGGACATCGCCTTGCGCACCAGATCGCTGCGCCCCATCGAGTAGCCCGCGAGGTCCCGGAATATCTGCATCACCTGCTCCTGATAGACGATACAGCCGTATGTATTGCGTAAAATGGGCTGAAGAAGCGGGGTCCTGTAGCGGACCGCGTCCGCGTTTTTCTTGCCCTTGATATAATTGGGAATGAACTCCATCGGCCCCGGGCGGTAGAGGGCGACGCCGGCGATGATGTCCTCCAGATTCTCCGGCCGAAGTTCCCGCATGAACGAGGTCATGCCCGCGCTTTCAAGCTGGAAGACGCCCTCGGTGCGGCCTGATGAAATCATCTGGTAGACGCCCTCGTCCTCCATGTCGAGCCGCTCCGTATCGATCGCAACGCCCTCGGTCTGTTTTATCATGTCGATCGCGTCCTGAATCACAGTCAGCGTTCGGAGGCCCAGAAAATCCATTTTCAGAAGGCCGAGTTCCTCCAGCGTCGTCATGGTGAACTGGGTCGAAACCATCCCTTCGTTCGCGATCAGCGGCACATACTCCACGACCGGCCTGCCGGAAATCACAATGCCGGCCGCGTGCGTCGAGCAGTGACGGGGAAGCCCTTCCAGCCTCTTAGCCATATCGATCAGGTGACGGACCGTTTCATCGCTGCCGCAGGCTTCCCGAAGCTCCGGATTCGCCTCGAGAGCCTTATCGATCGTCATTCCCAGCGCAAACGGGACCATCTTCGCGATCCGGTCCACCTCGCCGTACGGCATGTCAAGCACGCGTCCGACGTCCCGAATGACCTGCTTGGCCGCCATCGTGCCGAAAGTTACAATCTGCGCGACATGGTCGGCGCCGTATTTCCGCACGACATAATCGATCACCTCCTGACGGCGCCTGTAGCAAAAATCCACGTCAATATCGGGCATACTGACGCGTTCCGGATTCAGAAAACGCTCAAAAATCAAATCATACCGCAGGGGGTCGACCGTCGTAATGTCAAGACAGTACGCCACGATGCTGCCGGCGGCGGAACCACGGCCCGGACCGACCCGGATGCCGTTTGTTTTCGCAAAATGGATATAATCCCATACGATCAGAAAATAATCGACATAGCCCATCGATTCAATGATCGAAAGCTCGTATTCGAGACGGTCCCTGACCTCCTTCGCGGGCCGGGGATATCTTTCCTTAAATCCCTCTTCGCAGAGCCCCCGCAGATAGGAGGCGGCGTCCTGTCCGCCGGGCACGTCATACTTCGGAAGTTTCAGCTCGTGAAAGGCAAATTCAACCTGACAGCGGTCCGCGATCCGGCGGGTATTCGCAAGCGCGTCCCGCGCATATGGAAACAGCGCCTCCATCTCTTCCGGCGAACGGAGATAGTATCCTTCCTCGTACCGCATCCGGTCCGTGTCGTTCACTTTTTTCCCGGTCTGGATGCACAGCAGGATATCGTGCGCCTCCCGGTCTCCCTCGTAGGTATAGTGCACATCATTGGTCGCGACCAGTTCGATGCCGGTTTCCCGGCTTATGCGAAGCAGGCCCTGATTGACGCGGGTCTGTTCCGCAATGCCGTGATCCTGCAGTTCGAGGAAAAAATTGCCGTCCCCGAAAACAGACCGGTACTCGAGAGCCGTCTCTTTGGCCGCCTCATAGGATTCGTTCAGAAGCGGCTCCGCGACAACGCCCGCAAGGCAGGCGCTCAGCGCGATCAGCCCGGTATGGTACTGCCGCAGCAGTTCCATGTCGATACGCGGTTTATAATAATATCCTTCCGTAAATCCGAGGGAAACCAGCCTGATCAGATTCTGATAGCCCTCCTGCGTTTCCGCGAGCAGCACCAGATGATGATACTGCGCGTCCGCGCGGCCTTCTTTCGCGAACCGGCTCTTTTTCGCGACGTACACTTCGCAGCCGATCACCGGATGGATTCCCTCCGCCTTGCAGGCTTTATAGAACTCGACGACGCCGAACATCACGCCGTGATCCGTGATGGCGAGGCTGTCCATCCCCAGCTCCTTAGCGTAGGAGACGAGCTCGCCGATCTTGCAGGAGCCGTCCAGCAGACTGTATTCCGTATGCACATGCAAGTGGACAAAATCCGACGTATTCATCGATCGCTCCCCTCCGCGGCGGGCCGTCAGCCGGTGATAAACCCGGCGATATCCTGAATCACCTGTTCCATGACATGATTCGGCATATCGTATTCCTTGGCGTTCCCCCTGAAACAGCCCTGCGAGCGCATCAACAGATGATTGCCGCCCTCGTAGGCGATGAGCTTCGCATTGGCGTGATCTTTCAGCTTTTCCTTCCAGCCTTCAAAATTCTCATCCTCGCGAATCTGATAATCCGCGCTGCCCTGCAGAAGGAGCAGCGGCTTTTTCATAGCGACGATTGCCTCCGCGTAATTCATCTGATTCAGACTTTTCCAGTAAGCGGCGCGTGTTCCAAGCAAAGCCTGCGATATCAGTTCGTCGTCCGAATACTTCGTAAGGCCCTCGTCGATCTCCTCTTTCTGGCTTTCCAGCATTTTGCATACGTAATACACGTCGTCTTTATCCACATTCGCGAGGCCGTAGTTCAGATACTGCTGATACGCGGCCTCCTGCCATGTGCCGTCCGGCACGGAAAGCAGAATCACGCCGGCGTAATCGCCCCCGGCCTCGTCGATTCGCGGCGCGAGCAGACCGCCAAGGCTGTGACCGAGGTAAAAAACGCTCTCCGTATCCACCGCCGGAAGCTGCCGCAAAATGTCCGTCGCGGCAAGCGCGTCCTCCGTATATTCCCATTCGACGGTCAGATTGTCGAGCGAGGGTGTTTCGTCCCACACCTCCGGATAGGTATACGTCCTTTTGTCGTAGCGAATGACGATGATCCCCTGCTGCGCAAGCCCCCACGCAATATCCCGGAACATGTGCGTACTGCCCGCGCTCATATCCCTGTCGGCGACTCCGTTGCCGTGAACCAGCACGACCGCCGGGTATTTCCCCTTGCCGTCTTCCGCCTCCTTCGGCATCGTAATGACGCCGGAAAGCGGATAATCCGTTCCCTCGCCGAGCGTTACCTCCTGCTCCGCAAGTGTTTCCGGAAGCATCGTCTCCTCCTCCGCCTCATCCGGCGGCTGATAGACCGCAAGTTCGACCAGTTTCCTGTGATCGTCAAATTTCACGTCCAGGCAGACCGCGCCGTTTTGAAGCTGCGCCTCCCCGCAAACCACGGTGTCGTCTCCATACGTATACGCCGACGTTACCTCGGAGGACTGAACCGTTCCGTATTTCGCGAGAAAATCCTGAAACGCCTTCCATTCCTCTTCAAATGTGATAGACGAGGATGCGGACAGCGTGTTCAGATTCTCAAGCGTCCCCTCGGACAGCATCACCATCACATTTTCATACAGCGCCTCCTCGTTCGTCCGCTCGTCTTTCCCAATCTCGCCAAGCGGCAGGCCGCCGATGCGGTACGAGGGCATACAGCCGGACAAGGAGAAACACAGAATTACAATCAGAAGAGCCGTTATGCCCCACCATTTTCTTTTTGCACCGCCGTTCATATTCATTCCGCCTTTCTCCCGCGGGTTTTCGCCTGTTCCATCCCGTTTCCGCCTGTTCCGCACCGAAACGGAAAGGGGCTTACCGCCCCTTATTGTTGTACCACGCTAAATACGCGTTCATAAAACCGTCCAGATCGCCGTCCATGACCGCCTGCACGTTTCCGGTTTCCACGCCGGTCCTGTGATCCTTCACCATGCTGTAGGGATGGAACACGTAAGAGCGAATCTGCGAACCCCAGCCGATGTCCTTGACTTCCCCGCGGATATCGGACAGCCGCTCCTTCTGTTTCTCCTGTTCCAGTTCGTACAGTTTGGCCTTCAGCATCATCATCGCGCGGTCCTTATTCTGAAACTGTGAGCGCTCGTTCTGGCACTGCACCACGATGCCCGTCGGCAGATGCGTAATCCGGATCGCCGAACTCGTCTTATTGATATGCTGACCGCCGGCCCCGCTCGAATGATAGGTATCAATCCGAAGATCGTCGGGATTGATTTCCACGTTCACATCCTTGTCAATCTCCGGCATGACATCACAGCTCGCGAACGACGTATGCCGCCTTCCGGAGGCGTCGAAAGGGGAAATCCGCACCAGACGGTGAATTCCCTTCTCCGATTTTAAATAGCCATAGGCGTTTTCACCGTTGATCTGCACGGTCGCGGACTTACACCCGGCCTCGTCGCCGTCCTGATAGTCCAGAACCTCGACCGAAAAGCCATGCTTCTCCGCCCAGCGCGTATACATGCGCAGTAGCATACTGTTCCAGTCGCAGGCTTCCGTTCCGCCGGCTCCGGAATGCAGCGTAAGGATCGCGTTATGGCTGTCGAACTCCCCGGAAAGAAGAGAAGCAAGGCGCAGCTCGTCATACCGTTTCGTAAACAGAGCGACCTGCTCTTTCACCTCATCCTCCATCGAAGGATCGTTTTCCTCTTCCGCCATCTCAAGCAGGACCTCCGCGTCCTCATACGCCTGTTTGACGCTTTCGTAGCCGGTCAGTTTATTCTTGTAAACAGCGGCCTCCTGCAAAATCTTCTGGCTTTTTTCGGGGTCGTCCCAGAACCCCGGCTCCGACACTTTTAAGTCATACTCCTCTACCTTGAGCCGCAGCGTATCGAGGTTAAAGGGACTCACTCAATTCCGCCAAGGCTCCCTTGTACTTATCGAGTTCCTGTCTGATCTCGTCATAAACAAGCACAAATCTCACCCTCTCTTTTGATTACAGGTTTCGTCCGTGACAATTCTTGTATTTCTTGCCGCTTCCGCACGGACACGGATCGTTGCGGCCGATCTTCTTCTCCGTCCTGCGGACGGGCTTCTTCGCGGCGGACTGATCCTGCCCGCGGTTGGTCGAGATCGACTGCGCAACCTCCTTGCGCTCGACCTCCTGCTTCTCCACAATATGAATCCGGAACAGGTTGCGAACCGTTTCCTCCATGATCATACGGTTCAGGTCCTCAAACATATCGTAAGCGACGAGACGATATTCGTCCAGCGGATTCTTCTGCGCGTACGCCTGCAGTCCGATACCCTGCCGCATCTGATCCATAATGTCCAGATGGTCCATCCAGTGCGTATCGACGGCCCGCAGAAGGACCATCCTCTCCACCTCGCGCATACGCTCCGGCTCGATTTCCTTTTCCTTGGCATCGTACAGCTCGTTCGCGCGCGCCGTAAGCCGCTCCACCATTTTATCCTCGGTCATGGAATCGAGCTCGCTTTTGTCTACAGCGACCGTGCCGAACGGAATAATGGAGCAAAGGTCCTCCTGCAGCTGACGGAAATTCCAGTCCTCGGCGAATTTCGCGTCGCCGACCGCTTTATGGACGGCGTCCCGGATGATCTGCTCCATCATCGATACGATCTCGCCGCGCAGATTCTCGCCTTCCAGAACCTTCAGACGTTCCCCGTAGATGACCTCGCGCTGCTCGTTCATGACCTGGTCGTAATCGAGCAGGCGCTTGCGAATTGCGAAGTTGTTTTCCTCCACGCGGCGCTGTGCCTGCGCGACCGCCTTGGTCAGTGTCTTATCCTCAATCGGCGTATTCTCCGGAATCCGCAGGGTCTCCATGAGGCGGGTCATGCGGTCGCCGCCGAAAACGCGGATCAGATCGTCCTCCGTCGAGACGTAGAACCGCGATTCGCCGGGGTCTCCCTGACGGCCGGAACGTCCGCGCAGCTGATTATCGATGCGTCTGGCCTCATGGCGCTCTGTGCCTATGACCTTAAGGCCTCCCAGTTCCGCAACGCCCTCGCCGAGCTTGATATCGGTTCCGCGTCCGGCCATGTTCGTCGCGATCGTGACGGCGCCCTTCTGCCCGGCAAGCGCGATGATCTCGGCCTCCCGCTCATGGAACTTTGCGTTCAAAACATTATGCGGAATCCCGCTCTTTTTCAGAATCTTGCTGAGGTACTCCGAATCCTCCACCGTGATCGTGCCCACCAGCACTGGCTGCCCTTTTTCATGCGACGCGATGATATCCTCAACCGCCGCGTGGTATTTTTCCTTTTTCGTCTTAAAAAGCATGTCTGGACGGTCGACCCGGATCACAGGCTTATTCGGCGGAATCTCCACGACGTCCATGCCGTAGATCGTCTGAAACTCGCTTTCCTCCGTCTTGGCCGTACCGGTCATTCCGGCCTTTTTTCTATACTTATTGAAATAATTCTGGAAGGTGATCGTCGCGAGCGTCTTGCTCTCCCGCTTGACCTCCACATCCTCCTTGGCCTCGATGGCCTGATGCAGTCCCTCGTTATAGCGGCGCCCCGGCATCAGCCGTCCGGTAAATTCATCCACTATCACGATCTGGCCGTCCTTCACGACATAATCCTTGTCGCGGAACATCAGGTACCGGGCTTTCAGCGCCGTCTGCACGTGATGGGCGATCTCCGCGTTCTCGGGATCGCTCAGGTTCTCGATCCCGAAATATTTTTCGACCTTCTTGACGCCCTCCGCCGTCAGCGAACAGCTTTTCTCCTTTTCATCGACGACAAAGTCGCCCTCCTCCTCAACTTCCTCCTGCATCAGCATGGCCAGCTTGCTCTGGTCGCCGATGATCCTCCCCTTTTTCAGGCGGGAGGCGATCAGGTCCGCCTGCTTATACAGCGAAGTGGACCGGGTGCCGCGTCCGGAAATGATGAGCGGCGTGCGGGCTTCGTCGATTAAAATGGAGTCCACCTCATCGATGATGGCATAATTGAGTTCCCGCTGCACCCTCTTTTCCTTGTAGACCACCATGTTGTCTCTAAGGTAGTCAAAGCCAAACTCATTGTTCGTTCCATAGGTAATATCGCACTGGTACGCCTCTCTGCGCTCGTCGCTGTCCATCGGATTGAGGATACAGCCGACGGTAAGCCCCAGAAATTCGTAGATCTTCCCCATCCAGTCTCTGTCGCGCTTCGCCAGATAGTCGTTGACCGTGACGATGTGAACGCCCCGTCCCTCGAGCGCGTTCAGATAGGCCGGAAGCGTCGCGACAAAGGTCTTGCCTTCGCCGGTCGCGTGCTCCGCAATCCGTCCCTGATGCAGGATAATGCCGCCGATGATCTGCACCGGAAAATGCTTCATCCCCAAAACACGGTCCGAGGCCTCACGCACGACGGCGTAAGCCTCCGGCAAAATATCATCAAGCGTGGCGCCGTTTTGAAGAGCCGTCTTAAATTCCGCCGTCTTCCCGGCGAGCTCCTCATCGGACAGGGCGCGCATCTTTTCGTCATAGGACAAAATCGTATTGGCAATCGGCTGTACGCGCTTAATTTCCTTCTCGCTTGTATTGCCGAAAATCTTCCCAAACAGGCCCAAAGAATCTCCTCCTCGCAAAAATAATCCGGATTTATTGTATCACCGAAACAGAGGGCTTGCAAGCCCTCTGTTTCTCCGTTTATCCACAACTTTCCTGTGCATAATGTGTTTCCGGTTTGTGGATAACGCGTTATTCCTTTGGATGTTGACATAAAACCGATCTTATAAAGTGCATAATGTGGATAAAGTTGTGTATAAGCGCATGTCCAGTCAATTTTCGACGCGTGCGCGCTGTGAATAAATCTGTGAATCTGAATCTTGCTTCCTTTGCGGTTAAATTGTTTCTTTTGCGGTTAGATTGTTTCTTTTGCGGTTAAATTGCTTCTTCTGCGGTTAGATTGCTTCTTTTGCGGTTAGATTGCTTCTTTGCCGAAGGCGTTCCGGCGCTTCGTGTATTCACCGGCAATCTGTTCGACCGCCTTGACAAGCTCCGTCGTTTCCTCTTCGTGCAGCGCGTTTTTGCTCTCCATGACCTCGATGTAGCTGCGCACTTCCTCCCCGCTCATCTGCAAAAGATGAATCTTTCCGCTCCGATGCGCGCCGGTCACGTCGTCCACACTGAGATTCGGCCCGGCAAGGATCAGCGAGTAGAAGGGAACCCGGCCCGATTCAACCCAGGGACAGATATCGCGGCAGTCCTTCTTAATGATCTGAATCCTGCGCTCGTTCTGCAAAACGGGATTCGGAATGACGCGGCTGCGCCCGTTTCCCATCGAAAGGCTCCATTCCATCTCATCCATTCTGCCGTGCAGCTTCCCCTCGCAGTCCATGCAGGCGATAACATACACCGACTTCTCCGTTACAATGACAAAATCCGGGCAGGCGGCTTCGCCGCGCCGACCGAAATACAGCCCCATAAACATATAACCGCGAAATTCCCGGAACAGGCCCCGCGGAATCGGGTCCTGCCACGAACAGGGGCGAAACGACTTCTCAAGAGCGCTGTAATATTCATATTCCTGCAGTTCATACGCGTTCAGCCGGTCAAAGTCGATATGATACTGCCGGTAAAAGGGCGTCTTCCGAAACCACGCGCTGCGCCGGGCTTCCTCATAGGCCGAAAGATAGCCGTTGCGAAAGGCGACCGCGCCCAATGCAAGGCTCGCGATCCCGCTCACGATCAAAAAGATCGACCTTTTGGAGGACAGAAAAAATCCGGGGGAAAACACATTGATCAGCACGGCGGCAAGGCAGCAGAGAATTATCCCGACCGACAGAGCGATCACGCCGTAAACCAGCGCCGCTTTTACGTACTCGATATCGTGTCTGGGCGTAAAAGGGGCGCCCTCCTGCGCGATATCCATGCCCTTTTCCTTCAGATTCTTCGCGTGGTCGCGCTTTCTCTTTTTCGGGCTGACCGGCTGCGGCTCCTCTTCCACATCGTACTGCTCCCAGGGCTTGCGGCCCGGCGTGCGGACGGAGCGTCCCTGCGTACTGCCGGATGAAGACACCGCGGGGTCCGGCTCTCCTTCTTCCCCGCCGCCGACGTCATACCCTTTTTCGCGCGCCTTGTCCCGCCAGTAGGCCGCTTTTGTCTCATTATACAGGACGCCGACACCCTTCTGATAGCAGCAGGAAAGCCAGTACATCGCCTCGGCGTCTCCAAACTCCGCCGCTTTTTTATACCATGCGACCGCTTTCTCCAAATCCTGCTCGGGCCACGGCGAATGCTGCCCGTTCATATAAAGAAGACCCAACACTTTCTGGGCCTTCACGCATCCGTTTTCGGCAGAGGCCTGCATCCAGCGAAACCCCTGCTCCTTGTCCGGCGCCTTATTTCCGTCGCCGACATACAAATAACTGGCCAGCTGGTACTGCGTCAGCGCGTCTCCCTCCTGGGCCTGTTCCATCATTTCTCTCGATATTCCCGTTGTAATGTCCCGTTTTGTCTCTGTCTCCATTTTAACCTCCGGCAATGCTCACGCTCTCTGTCTATGCATATTATATTAACAAGCATCCCGGAGGAAATCAAGACACAAAGTATAAAAAATATTACTTTTTCATGAAGGACTGTCGCGGCTCGAAACACATGCGGCTGTTCTTGTATTCCTCCCGTTCGGAGACATCCTCGCCGAACCAGTCCGGCTTTCGGAAGGCCCGCATCGACTCTCTGTCCGGAAATTCTACCTCGACAAGAAGAAGCCCTTCGAATTCGCCCTCGAAGACATCAAGCTCCGCCGTCTCGCCGCCCGGAAGCGGAATCCGGTACCGCTTCTTCCGAAGGGTCCGTCCTTCCTTTTTCCCGAGCAGAAGTTCGTAGGCGTCCTTTCGCAGCGGGAACTCGTGTTCCTCCCGTTCGATCATCCCGGGGCCCTTGACAGTCAGAACGTATCTCTCCTCCGCGCCGTGAAGAATTTTACGAACGCGGATCACAGGGTCCGCGCAGAGATACGCCTGGGTAATCTCCTCCATGTTGTACGCCGCAAGAGAACCCGGAAGACAGGAAACTTTGTATTTTCTTTCAATTTCCATTAAAATTTACCATTGAAGCCCTTAATTGGGATTTGCCATTGGAATGT
>CAYUPA010000024.1:0-1790 GCA_964446565.1 uncultured Lachnospiraceae bacterium | reverse complement strand
ATTTCCATTAAAATTTACCATTGAAGCCCTTAATTGGGATTTGCCATTGGAATGTACCTTTGAAATGTGCCTTTGGAATGCACCTTTGGAATGTGCCGCGGAATCCGCGATTTAGTTCTTCGCAGGAAACTCATTTTGTACGCGGTATTTTTCCGCCAGAAACTGTAAAAAATGAAACAGCTCTTCCTTTCCCGCTTCCGGCAGCTTCGAGGCTTCCGTAAAGATCAGCCGGTCATAGAGGCGCCGGTCGATGGGTTCCTCGCCGCAGATCAGATAATCAAGCGACACATTATAGAACCGTTTCAGCTGAATCAGGATTTCAAAAGGGGGCCGTCTCTTGCCCCGTTCGTACTGCGAATAGGCCTGCGGCGTCACCATCAGGGTCCGGGCGACGCTCTCCTGACTGAGCCGATTTTGCTGGCGCAGGCGCTTCAGTCGTTCGCCCAGTCCGGTCAGATCGTACATTCAAGAACCGCCAGCGCGGGATCCAGCCAATCGCCGTCTATCTCTTCGATCCGTCCCTGATCGCACTTTTCGGCAATCGCGGGATCGATCG
This sequence comes from uncultured Lachnospiraceae bacterium, assembly GCA_964446565.1. Classification (GTDB taxonomy): domain Bacteria; phylum Bacillota; class Clostridia; order Lachnospirales; family Bianqueaceae; genus CAYUPA01. The sequence goes on along the minus strand of CAYUPA010000024.1, from coordinate 1,234 downwards.
GAACGCGCCCGATCACGCGAATCCCATGGCCCACCGCGATCTCCTCGATATGGCTATCGCCGAAAACCTTCAATTCCTTTCCGCAGTCCGGGCATACGAAATAACTCATATTCTCAATGACGCCCAGAATCGGAATGTTCATCATCTCCGCCATACGGACCGCCTTGGTCACGATCATGGAAACCAACTCCTGCGGGGACGTGACAATGACAATACCGTTCACCGGCAAAGACTGAAATACCGTAAGCGGGACGTCGCCGGTTCCGGGAGGCATGTCCACAAACAGGAAATCTTCATTCTCCCAAATCACATCGGTCCAGAACTGCTTCACCATGCCGGCGATGATCGGTCCGCGCCAGATCACCGGGTCCGTATCGCTGCCAAGCAAAAGGTTGGTGCTCATTATGTCCACACCGCCCCCTGACTTCACGGGAAAAAGCCCGTCCTCGTTTCCTTTTGCCTTTTCCGTAATGCCGAACAGCTTCGGAATGGACGGCCCTGTAACATCCGCGTCCAGCACGCCGGTATGATATCCGCGCCTGCGGAGGGACGATGCCAGGAGCGCCGCGACAAACGACTTGCCGACGCCGCCCTTTCCGCTTACAACGCCGATAACCTTTCCAATCCGGCTCAACCTGTGCGGCTCTTCCAGAAAACTCTGCGGCTGGTTCCGGCTGGGGCAGTCGACCCCGCAGCTGGAACAATCGTGCGCGCAGTTCTCCTCGCCTGGACTGACGTTTGCGCCTGCGCGGTTCTCTTCACCTGCACAATCATTTGCGCCTGCGCGGTTCTCTTCACCTGCACAATCGTTTGCGCTTGCGCGGTTCTCTTTGTTCATGATCGCATTCTCCTTTTTCGCCATGCCGCACATCTCCCGCAGCCGGCGCATTGCCCCTTAAAACAATCGATGCCACCGGAGAACCCGGTGACATCGAGACCAAAACCTGTTCGATGCAGTTGGCGGGACTCGAACCCGCAAGTCGAAAAGGGACACTAGATCCTTAGTCTAGCGCGTATGCCAAATTCCGCCACAACTGCAGATACCCTTACGGAAAACCCGTTCAGGCACGGGAATTATATTAGCATACATCTGTTTTGCTGTCAACTCTTTTTTCAGGTTTCGAAATTGGATTCCTCGCTAAATTTTCAAATATTTTGACAAGTTTATAATATACTGTAACCCGAGTTTGCCACTTGATATCGCTTGATAGGATAAATTAAAATAAAATTTTCC
>CAYUPA010000023.1:12621-12869 GCA_964446565.1 uncultured Lachnospiraceae bacterium | reverse complement strand
ACGGATATGTCGCTATCGAGTTTGAAGGCATGGAAGACTGCATACAGGGCATCGAGATCGGTCACGAGAATCTGCGGCGCTATATCGCCGAAATCGAGAACGAATAATACGCGAAAAAAGATCGGGAATCCACCGGGTAGGAGGCTGGCCATTGATTGGCCAGCCTCCTACCACGTTACAAGCCCAAAACAAGGTTTCAAATCAGGGCTGCTCCGGCAGAGACAGGAGATACCGCCTGATTTCAAGAA
>CAYUPA010000023.1:9362-12611 GCA_964446565.1 uncultured Lachnospiraceae bacterium | reverse complement strand
CATATACGTGCCCGCGCCTTCGGATACGCCCAGAATAACGGGAGACCGATTCGCCTCGGCGGTCTGCAGAATGGCCTTCGTCCATTCGAGATTATTGATATTGAACTGCCCGACCGCATACTTTTCGGCCTTCGCTTTTTTCAGCATGTCTGTTGCGGATACTAACATGATATTCCCTCCTGAATAAAATGATCAGAAACCAACTCTGTTTCCTGTCATTATACGCTGCCCTCCGGCAAAAAGCAAGTTCTTTATCCGCGCCGCCCGCCATGGGTTGCGCAGTTGTGAAGCAGGGGTAAGAAACTGCGCCGCCAGGGGCATTGCAGCAAGAGTAAAGCACGGTGAAGTAAGCGGCCGCAAATCAGGGCTGCTCCGGCAGAGACAGGAGATACCGCCTGATTTCAAGAAGAAAAGCGTCCCCGTACTTTTCGAGCTTCACGCTGCCAACGCCGGAAACGGCCAGCATTTCCTGACGGGTAATCGGCATTTTTTCACTCATATCGCGAAGCGATGCGTCGGAAAAAATCAGGTAAGCCGGCAGCCCGCTTTCTTTCGCAATCGTACTCCGAACCTTCTTTAACCGCTGAAAAAGCGCAGCGCCGGCAGGCGAGGGAGTCTTCTCCGCCGTTCTTTCCGGTACGAACAGCGCCTCTTCCGCCGTCCGATTCTGCGCGAACAGCGCTTCTTCCGCCGCCTTTTCCCGCGCGAACCGCTCCTGCCCCGCCGCTTTCTTCCGCGCGGACGGTCCGTTTTTCTCCGTGCCGGAGAATGCACCGGAACTCCGGTTCGCACCGGCAAGACAAACGCTGCATTTTCCGCAGGGACCGCGGCTCTTTTCCCCGAAATAGCGCAGAATATACTGACGAAGGCAGTACCGGGTATGACAGTAGAAAGTCATCTGCTGAAGAAGACGGCGGTCCTTCTCCTTGACCGCCTTCCGCTCCTCCTCGTCAAGCTCTTCCTTTTCCGGCTCCTGATCGATCAAAAACTGGTTCAGACGCACATCCTGCGCGGAATACAGGAGAACGCATTCCGCCTCCGACCCATCGCGTCCGGCGCGCCCGGCCTCCTGATAGTAGCTCTCCATGCTCTTTGGCATGTTATAATGAATGACGAAGGACACGTTCGATTTGTCGATTCCCATTCCGAAGGCGTTGGTGGCGACCATCACGGTCCGCCTGTCATAGAGAAAGTCTTCCTGATTCTGCATCCGCTCTTTCTCATCCAGTCCCGCGTGGTACCGCGTCGCCGCAAAGCCGTGCGCGTTTAAATCCGCGCAGACCGTTTCCACATTTTTTCGGGTGAGGCAATAGACGATGCCCGACTCGTCTTTATGCCGGCGCAGATATTGCCGTACCGCGGCGAGTTTGTCCTGCGGTTTATAGACGCCGAAGAAAAGATTCGGGCGGTCGAAGCCTGTGACCACGACCTTCGGCCTGACGAGGTGAAGCTGCGAAATGATATCGTCCCGCACCTCCTTCGTCGCCGTCGCCGTAAAAGCCGAAACCACGGGGCGGACCGGCAAACAGCGGAGAAACTCGCTGATTTTCCGATAACTTGGGCGAAAGTCCTGCCCCCACTGCGAAATGCAGTGCGCCTCATCAACGGTAAGCATTGAAACCGGTATCTGCTGCACAAGACGGAGAAAATCCTCGCCGAGAAGACGCTCCGGAGCCACATAGATCAGTTTGTATCGTCCGTCCGCCGCGTATTTCAGCGCGGTCCTGTACTGGCCGGGCGTGAGCGAACTGTTGAGAAACGCCGCCGGGATGCCGGACTGCACAAGAGCTGAGACCTGGTCCTTCATCAGGGAAATCAGAGGCGAAACGACGAGAGTCACACCGGGAAACATCATCGCCGGCACCTGAAAGCAGATCGATTTGCCGGCGCCGGTCGGCATGACGCCAAGCACATCCTCTCCGTTTCCGATCGCAGCAATCAGCTCTTTCTGTCCCTGCCGAAAGGCCGTATAGCCGAAATATTTCTGTAAAACAGCCTCAGGCTGCATGTTTTCCTCCCCTTTTAACGCTTAAGCGGCCGCAATCGCATTTACAGGGCCGTCCTGCTTTTAACGCTTAAGCGGCCGCAATCGCATTTACAAGGCCGTCCTGCTCTGTGCTCCGGGACCGCGCCGCGGACCGTTCCCGTTCAGGGCCGCTCGTTCATCGGCACATAGGACAGACGGGGCTGCACGTTCATATACGCGGGCCGAATGATTTTCCCGCCGTTGATGAGTTCCTCGATGCGGTGCGCGCTCCATCCGCTCATCCGCGCCACCGCAAAGATCGGCGTAAAGAGTTCCTGCGGAAGCTCCAGCATGGAATAGACAAACCCGCTGTAGAAATCTACGTTCGCGCTGACCGCCTTAAAGACGCGGTGTCCCTCCGTGATCACCTCGGGAGCCAGACGCTCAATCAGCAGATAAAGCTCACATTCATCGGTATATCCTTTTTCCTCCGAAAGTTTCTTCACATAGCGCTTTAAAATCTGGGCACGGGGATCGGACAGAGAATAGACGGCGTGTCCCATGCCGTAAATCAATCCGGCCCCGTCAAAAGCTTCCTTCCGGAGAATCCTGCGAAGGTATTCTTTCACCTCGTCCTCATCTTTCCAGTCCCGGACGTGCGTCTTGATATCCTCGACCATCTGAACGACCTTGATGTTGGCGCCGCCGTGTTTCGGTCCTTTGAGGGACCCGAGAGAAGCGGCCACGGACGAATACGTATCCGTGCCGGTCGAGGTGACTACATGCGTGGTAAAGGTCGAATTGTTGCCTCCGCCGTGCTCCGCGTGCAAAACAAGCGCGAGGTCGAGAATCTTCGCCTCGAGGGGCGAATACTTCCGGTCGGAACGGAGCAGGCGCAGAATGTTCTCCGCCGTCGACAGCTCCGCTTTCGGCGGATGAATATACAGGCTGTGCCCTTCCAGATAATGCCGGTAAACCTGATAGCCGTAGACGGCCAGAACCGGCGTCAGCGCAATCAGCTGCAGCGACTGGCGCAGCACGTTCGGCAGCGAAATATCATCCGCGTTCTCGTCATAGGCATAAAGGGTTAAAACGCTTCTTGAAAGCGTATTCATCATGTCGTGACTCGGGGCTTTCATAATGATATCGCGAACAAAGCCCGTCGGCAGCGTCCGGTACAGGGCCAGCAGGTCCTGAAACTCCTTAAGCTCCTTCGCATCCGGAAGCCTGCCGAAAAGCAGCAGATACGTCGTTTCCTCAAACCCGAAGCGGTCGTCCTCAAC
>CAYUPA010000023.1:8368-9352 GCA_964446565.1 uncultured Lachnospiraceae bacterium | reverse complement strand
TCACCAGATCCTCGATGTTATATCCCCTGTAAAAAAGTTCACCCTCAGTCGGGATTTTTCTGTCGCCTTCCCTGCGAAAGCCCTGCACCTCCGAAATCTCCGTAAGCCCTGTCAAAACGCCATTGCCGCGGAGGTCCCGAAGACCGCGGTTCACCTCGTACTGCTCGTACAGATCCGAATCGATGCTGCCGTTGTTCATGCAGGAATCCGCCAACTCCACCAGCTTAGGGGTAATGCTGTAATATTCGTCAAACGCCATTTTGATTTCTCCTTTTCCGTTCCTGTGCGCTCTTAGACGCTGTGTTTTATGCGCTTTTATGCGCTTGCGCGCCTGCGCACCTGTGCGCTTGCGCTCCTCTACTGCCGTGCGCCTCTGTGTGTTTCCCTGTTCTCCTGTGTTTCCATGCGTTTTTATGCTTTTATGGTATACTGTATTTCCAGTATACCATAATACAATTCGCCTGTAAACTCACTTTCCCAATTTTAATGCCTGCGCAAACTCCCTTTTTTCTTGCATTTTGTTTTTATATCGTGTATAGTGTTAAAAGCAAAAGGGCATGAACACGGCTGCGAAGGTAGTATGGTAGAAAACGGAAGGAAGGGAGCTTAATATGCCCATTACGAACTTATTGGAAGAAAACTGCAGGAAGTACGGCGATGAGGTCTGCCTGGTGGAAATCAACCCGGAAGTTCAGGAGGTCCGGCGCGTAACCTGGAAAGAATACGAACTGATGGAACCCAGTCCCACCACGCATTACCGTCGGGAAATCACATGGAATGTTTTTAATGAAAAGGCCAACCGCTTTGCGAATCTTCTGCTCGGACGCGGCGTTCAAAAAGGGGACAAGGTCGCGATTTTGATGATGAACTGCCTCGAATGGCTGCCCATCTATTTTGGCGTTTTAAAAACCGGCGCGTTGGCCGTGCCCCTGAATTTCCGGTATTCCGCGGATGAAATTGAATACTGCGTCAATCTGGCGGAAG
>CAYUPA010000023.1:5767-8358 GCA_964446565.1 uncultured Lachnospiraceae bacterium | reverse complement strand
GCCTGAATTCATCGGGCGCGTCGAGGAGATCGCGGATCACATCATCCGAAACCGACTTTTGATCTATGTCGGCGAGAACTGCCCGACCTTCGCGGAAAGCTATACGGACATGGCGGCCAACTGCTCGAGTCAGTCGCCGAACATCCCGCTTTGCGACGAGGACGATGCAGCGATCTATTTTTCCTCCGGCACGACAGGCTTTCCGAAGGCGATTCTGCACAACCACGAAAGTTTGATGCATGCTGCCGTCGCCGAGCAAAAGCATCACGGACAAACCCACGACGACGTTTTTCTCTGTATTCCTCCGCTGTATCACACCGGAGCGAAAATGCACTGGTTCGGCAGTCTGATTTCCGGCTCGAAGGCCGTTCTGTTAAAGGGGACCCGGCCGGAAACGATTCTTGGCGCCGTTTCCGATGAACATTGTACGATTGTATGGCTTCTGGTCCCCTGGGCGCAGGATATTCTGGAAGCGATCGAAAGCGGCCGCGTCCGTCTCGCGGATTATGATCTTTCGAAATGGCGCCTTATGCATATCGGCGCGCAGCCGGTTCCGCCAAGCCTGATTCGGCGTTGGAAAAAATATTTTCCGAACCACGCCTACGACACCAATTACGGTCTCAGCGAATCGACCGGCCCCGGCGCCGTGCATCTTGGCATCGAAAACGAGCGTAAGGTCGGCGCGATCGGCATTCCCGGCTTCGGCTGGGAGGCCCGCATCGTGACCGAACAGCATCAGCCCGTCAAACAGGGCGAGGTCGGCGAGCTTGCGGTCCGCGGACCCGGGACGATGACCTGCTACTACAACGACCCGAAGGCGACCGCCGAGGTACTGGACGCGGAGGGATGGCTGTACACCGGCGACATGGCCATGCAGGATGAAGACGGATTCATTTACCTCGTCGACCGGAAAAAGGACGTGATCATTACCGGCGGGGAAAACATTTACCCCGTCCAGATCGAGGATTTTCTCCGTCAGAACGACGCGGTGCATGACGTCGCTGTGATTGGGCTTCCGGATAAGCGGCTCGGGGAAATCGCCGCCGCGATCATCGAGTTAAAACCCGGATACGCCTGCACGGAGGAGGAGATCAACGAATTCTGCAAAGAGCTCCCGCGCTATAAGCGTCCCCGCCGGATCATCTTCGACAAAATCCCGCGCAACCCCACAGGCAAAATCGAAAAACCAAAGCTTCGCGCGCAATACTGCGGCGTACGGCTTGTCGAGGCGGAAACGCGGGGATGAAAACGGCCTGTCCCATGCGCAGCACGATACATACCAGATACATACCCTATAGCGCCACAGGTTTCACACCATGCTGCAGCCATGGAGTTTCATACCATTCTAATGGCATGGGTTTCATACCATGCTGCGGCTATGGAGTTTCACACCATTCTAACAGGAGGATTCCGCGATGATCGTTAAACTTTTAATGTTGATTCTGTTCTTTGCCGTCATGGTGGGTATCGGCCTCTACTGCCGCCGCCGCGCGACGGATGTTGACGGCTTTGTTCTTGGAGGTCGTTCCGTGGGGCCGTGGCTTACCGCGTTCGCATACGGTACGTCCTATTTCTCCGCCGTCATTTTCGTAGGATACGCCGGACAATTCGGATGGCGCTTCGGCATCGCCTCGACATGGATCGGCATCGGCAACGCGCTGATTGGCTCCATGCTGGCCTGGACCCTTCTCGGCCGCCGCACCCGCATCATGACGCAGCATTTGAACGCGGCGACAATGCCGGATTTCTTTGGAAAGCGGTATGGCAGCACGGCTCTTAAAATCGCCGCTTCCGTCATCATCTTCGTTTTCCTGATTCCGTATACGGCCTCCCTTTACAACGGTCTCTCCCGTTTGTTCGCGATGGCGTTCCATATTGATTATACCGTGTGCATCGTTATCATGGCCGTTCTGACCGGCATTTACGTCGTCGCGGGCGGTTATATGGCGACCGCGGTCAACGATTTTATTCAGGGCATGATCATGCTGGTTGGCATCGTCGTTGTCATTGCCGCGGTTCTCGCCAGCAAGGGCGGATTTCTCGAAGCGGTCCGATCGCTGGCAAACGTCGAAGACGCCTCCGTCTCGACCCAGCCCGGCGTATTCGCCTCCTTCTTCGGTCCGGACCCGCTGAACCTGCTTGGCGTCATCATTTTGACGTCTCTCGGAACATGGGGCCTGCCGCAGATGGTTCAAAAATTCTATGCGATCAAGAGTGAAGGCGCGATTCACAAGGGAACCATTATTTCCACGGTATTCGCTCTGATCGTCGCGGGCGGATGTTACCTTCTCGGCGGCTTCGGGCGTCTTTTCTCCGATTCCGTCAACGTGGCGGCGGATGGATACGACGCGATCATTCCCGCGATGCTTTCAAACCTGTCCCCTCTTTTGATCGGATTCGTCGTCATTCTTGTTCTGTCCGCTTCCATGTCCACGCTTTCCTCCCTCGTGATCGCGTCCAGTTCGACTCTGTGTATTGATTTTCTGAAGGGCCATTTTATCAAGGAAATGGATGAAAAAAAGCAGGTGCAGATCATTCGCGCCCTGATTGTCGTCTTCATCCTGATTTCCGTGATACTGGCCGTGATTCAG
>CAYUPA010000023.1:3196-5757 GCA_964446565.1 uncultured Lachnospiraceae bacterium | reverse complement strand
GATTCAGTACAGGCAGAACGTGACCTTTATCGCGCAGCTCATGGGGATTTCATGGGGCGCTCTGGCAGGCGCGTTTCTGGCTCCCTTCATCTACGGCCTCTACTGGAAGCGCACCTCCCGGGCCGCCGTTTGGGTCAGTTTTCTGTTCGGCTCCCTGCTGATGATCGCCAACATGGTCGCGAAAAACCTCTTTCCCGCCATTCTGCAGTCGCCGATCAACGCCGGCGCTTTCGCGATGCTGTCGGGTCTTGTTCTCGTACCGGTCGTAAGCATATTTACCCGCTCTCCGGACCGCAAACTGGTGGACAACGCTTTCTCCTGCTATGAAAAAGAAACGGTTGTCAAGCAGTCTGTCGCGCTCGGAGAAAAAGGAGAGAAGGACTGAGGTCTCTCTCCGGCCTGACCGGGCTGTATGTACGGTCTATTTCCCTCGCAGATTCTCTTCTGTTTCCTCCGGCACGGCAATCAGGCCAAACCGCCACAGAATCGGGTAAATATAGGTTACGCCCCGTATATTTCCCAGAGACTTCGGCCCCGGTATCACCTGTCCCCGCATAGACAGCGCGTTTTTGTATGCCATCATAAAACTGCTCCATGAGAGCGACTTGCTGTTTTCCCGGCGGTCAATCCACAATTCTTTCGTCCAGCCGCCATCCCGGCCGGTTTTTAACGAATAGTGAAACAACAGCCCTGAGAATGTATGAAAAGGATACCCTCGGAACGCCGCGACGGCCGCCCACAGGTTCTCTTCGGATGGATCTGTTTTGAGCGTCCGAACCGATTCCTCCCGTTCCCGATACACCCGGAACGCCTCCGCGTCGAGACTTGCTTCTTTCATATTGCAAATACCTTTTTGGACAGGGCAGACGGAACTTGGCGGACGATACGGACACTGCGCCGCAAAAATCGAAATCCGGGATGCGCGTCTAAGAAACCCATCAGGCTTCCCGCCCGCCCGGATTCCCCTGAAATGTTTATATTCATCGTTTTTATTTACCACCGCAGGGTTGGAAATCAATTTAACGCCGCCGAATTTGCAAATTTGTCAAAAACGGCGGCGTTATAATATCCTTCTGTGTCCTCTGCGTCTTACTCTCTTCTCCGCTGCAGGAAAAGCGGAATATCGACGGGCATATCGACTTCCTCCGTAGAGCGGGGCTGCATATACTTATCGTAGGAATCCTCCTGTCTGGGCCTTGCCGGCGTGGTCTGCGCCTGCTGCGGCGCCGTATCGGACGGACCCGCTGCGTCCGGTTCGGGCTTTTCAGGGCTGTTAGCGGTGGCCTTCCGCGCCGCCTGTACCTTTGACTGCTGCTTCTCCGCCTCGTTATGGAAATCCGTCGCGATAACCGTAACCAGGATTTCATCTTCAAGGCTTTCATCGATGGAGGAACCGACGATGATTTCCGCGTCCGGCGCCGCCATCGAGGTGATGGAATCCGTCACCTCTTCGTACTCGAGGATTCCCATATCAAGACCGCCGCACACGTTGACAAGTACATGACCCGCATCGTCGATGCTCGTATCCAGCAGCGGCGAATGAATCGCCATCTGCGCCGCCGTCGCAGCGCGGTCGTCCCCGGAGGCGCGTCCAATTCCAATATGCGCGATGCCTTTATCCTCCATCGTCGTCCGCACGTCCGCAAAATCAAGGTTGATCAAACCCGGACGGGTGATCAGGTCGGAAATGCCCTGCACGCCCTGCCGAAGGACGTTATCCGCCATCCGAAAGGAATCCTGCATCGTCGTCCGTTTGTCCGCCATCGCAAGCAAACGGTCGTTCGAAATCGTAATCAGGGTGTCCACATTCTGCTTGAGAACCGAAATGCCGGCCTCCGCGGAGCGCATCTTCTTCGCGCCCTCAAAACGGAACGGCTTCGTAACGACGCCGACCGTCAGAATGCCCATCTCCTTGGAAATCTTCGCGACGACCGGAGCCGCGCCGGTTCCGGTCCCGCCGCCCATGCCGGCCGTAACGAAAACCATGTCCGCGCCGCTCAGCATGGAGCGAATTTCGTCCTCGTTCTCCTGCGCCGCCCGCATACCGACCTCAGGCTGCCCCCCTGCCCCGAGGCCCTTCGTCAGCTTTTCGCCGATCAACAGCTTATTTTCCGCCTTCGACAGCGCCAGCACCTGTTTATCAGTATTGACAACTACAAAATCCGCGCCGCTTAATCCATCCTCTATCATACGTCCGACCGCGTTGTTTCCGCCGCCGCCTACGCCTACGACTTTGATTTTTGCTGCAACCGTATCCATCCCGTCCACATCAAATTCATACATAGGGGTACCTCCTTCGAAGTGTGTTGTATGTATCATAAACTTTTTTGATTGATAAATCAAGATGTTCCTGAAAAATGTCTTCTTTTCCCCGCCTGCGGCTGACAGTCCCGTAGGAGCGTCCCCGCGCTCATTCCGGCTGCCGTGCCTGTGTCTTTCGCGTTCCCTCCGGCTGCCGTGCCTGTGCACTACTCGAACGCTGCCCGCTCTTTACATGCGTTCGCTCTCATCCAGGCTGCCGCGCCGTTTTAACTTCCTTTCTTATGCATAAACCACTCCGT
>CAYUPA010000023.1:0-3186 GCA_964446565.1 uncultured Lachnospiraceae bacterium | reverse complement strand
CTCCGGCTGCCGTGCCTGTGCCTTACGCGTTCGCTACCCGCGCCTTTTCGTGCTTTCGCAGCCTTCCCGGCTGCCGCGCCGTTTTCACTTCCTTTCTTCTACATAAACCTGTCCGTCCGGCTCCTCCACGTGAAGAATCCCGGATGGACAGGAACCGTCCTCCAGTACGGACGCCGCGATGGCAATCTTCCGGTCGAGATCGTCCTTCGTTCCGCAGCGAATCTCGAGAGTATCCGTGTAAAGAAGGATATCCGAAGGGGACGCTACGGAAATTTTGCGCACCACGGTGTTCAAACCGTATTTCTCGAGGATCGAAAGGCCGTCCAGCATGATCGCGAAGCGTTCCGTATTGGACGTAGCCACCGGTTCCCCCAGACTGAACCCGTCCACCGAAACCCCGGTCAGAACCGGCGTTCCCTCGTCCACATGATGCACGCTGCCGATCACGCTGCCTAATGCGTCGACACAGAGATACAGTCCCATATACGGGAGATATCCCATTGCCTTGCGCTCCTCGATCTCGACTTTCACGGAATCCGGCCAGTGAATAAAAATATCCGCCCTGGAAATCAGAGGGTCCAGTTCAAATTGCTGTTTGCGGTTGTGAAGGCAGTATCCGATAAGATTCATTCCCTTTTCCATATTGAGACTTTGAAGAACCGCTTCATCGGAAACTCGTTCATTCCCATCAATTTCAATCGTTTTTACAGCGAAAAATCCGCTGTTCAGCCACACGAGAAGCAGAGCTAAAACGGCGAAAACAATGATCACGAGCGCCGCTCTGCGTTTTTTTTGTTTTTGATTGATGTGTACGACCCTTCCCACGGCAGGCTGTCTCCTTCCCGCTTATTCATACGCAGGCTGCGCGGCGACTGGCGCGGTCTTTGTATATCTTGAAATGTTTAACAAAATTCCCACGCCGCTCATCAAAAACAGAATTGAGGATCCGCCGTAGCTGATAAACGGCAGCGATACGCCCGTCGCGGGAATGCTGTTCGTATTCACGGCGATATTCAAAATCGCCTGTATGGCGATCTGTCCGACGATGCCGGCAGCGACATAGGTTGAAAAGCGGTTCCGGGCGGCGATCGCGATTTGAATGCCTTCCTTTAAGACGATTCCGAACAGGAGAACGACGATTGTCGCGCCGAAGAGGCCCAGTTCCTCGCAGATCACCGCGAAAATGATATCGTTGTACGCCTCCGGGATAAAGCCCAGTTTTTGAATGCTTTCACCCAGTCCCAGCCCGAAGAAGCCGCCGGAGCCGACGGCGTAGAGCGACTGCACCGTCTGATACCCGGAACTCTGCGCATAAGAGAACGGATCCAGAAACGCCTCGACCCGGTTGGACCGATACATAAACTGTTTTATAAAGCCCTGCATAAAGGCGGGATAGCTTTCGAGCGGCACAAAGCCGGGCAGCACGACGAAAAGGCCGAAAGCGGCGGCAGCGGAAAGGCCCAGAATAACGAAATACCGGAGCCGGCAGCCGCCGACAAACATGATGATCAGGCCGACACAGCCTATGATCAGGCCGCTTGAAAGATTCTGATACAGGACCAGAACGGTCGGCACCGCAAGAATGAAGAGCAGCCGCAGGAAGGTCCTCCCCGTCTTGATCGTTTTCTGCCAGTCGTCAACTTTGACCGCCATGAACAGCGCGACGCCGAGCTTGGCAAGCTCAGCCGGCTGAAAACTGACCGAACCGGCTCCCAGCCATCGTCTGGACCCCTTTGCCTCGATTCCGACGAAGAGGACCGCGACAAGACAGAGGACCGAAACGAGGTACACAAGAAAGGCCAGACGGCGGAACCACGACAGCGGAAGCACCGAGCAGATGACCGCCGCCGCGCCGCCAATTACCAGAAACAAAAGCTGTTTGCGAAAAAAATACAGACTGTCGCCGATCGTGTTATACGCGTAGTAATAACTGGAACTCGTGACCATAACCAGTCCGATGAAGCTAAGTAGCACAACGCCGGCGATCAGGGAGAAATTGCTTTCGTGGCGGGTCATGGCCCGCGCCCGTGCCCGTCGGTCCCGCGCCCTCTTTTTCGATTCCTTCTGCGCGGCCCGCTCGGCCTTGAACGCTTCCTTCTGCGCCTTTTGCGCCTCCTGCCGCGCGCTCGACGTGTGCCCCTTTGCGGACGCTGCGCCCGCGTTTGCAAAAGCGCGGTTCTGATTCTTCGAAGGGCGGGGCCGCGCCCCTTCCTTCTCTTTAAGTCCCGGATCGTTGATCTGTTGAAAGCGCACCGCGTCGGAAGGGCCGTCCTGCCCCCGAAAATCTTCCGAACGCAGGGAACGGCGTTTGCGCTCCTCCGACATCTCCCGTGCCTGAAGACGCCTCCGTTCTCTTTCGGAATCGTTTCGTCTGCCCACGATATCCCCTCCTCCTGTCACAGTCTTTTCTTACAGACGGTTTACACATTCGCGAAACAGATCGCCGCGCTCCTCAAAGCTCGTAAACATATCCCAGCTGGCGCAGGCCGGCGACAGCAGCACGCAGTCGCCGGGCTTCGCGCAGGCATGGGCCTTTTCCACCGCCTCTTCGAGCGAATCGCATAAGGTGATCCGCTCTTCCGGCAAACCGTTTCGAATTGCGCTGTCCTTAATAATTTCCTTCGTTTCTCCGATCAGCAGCAGCTGTTTCACGCGGCCGGGCATGAGAGCCGTCCATGCGTCGAAGGGTATTTTTTTATCCATCCCGCCGCCGATCAGAACGACGCCCGCGCGCATTGCCGTAAGCCCCTTGACCGCGGCGTCCGGATTCGTCGCCTTGGAGTCGTTGTAATACATGACGCCGTCGACCGTCCGGATATACTCGATTCGGTGCGCGACGCCCTTAAACGCAAGCGAAGCCTCCCTGACCGTCTCCGGCGGAACCTCCGCGCACAGTGCGCAGCCGACCGCGGCGAGAATATTTTCCTCGTTGTGTGCGCCGAAAATCTGCATCTTCGATAGTTCCACGACGGGCGTTTCCCGCCCGGAAACAGCGCTCACCACGGCGCCGTCCTGAATCCACAGCCCGCCGTCCGTCCGCCTGGTACGGCTGAAATAGACGACCCGCGGCGCCCCTTCCTTCCGAAGCAGCTCCTGCCCCATCCTGCGGCATTCCGGATCGTCATAATTCAAAACGCAGAAGTCGCGGTCCGTCTGGCTGCGGTAGATGTTCTGCTTCGCTTCAAT
>CAYUPA010000022.1:8886-13058 GCA_964446565.1 uncultured Lachnospiraceae bacterium | reverse complement strand
ACCTTCCGCGTGGATGTGGACGATATCGTATTTCCCGAAAGCGGAGCAGACTGCGGCTGAAAGCGATGATGTTACCGCAGCGATACCTTTTTTGTTGATCGTGAAAACATTTTTGATCCGCACACCCTTGTATTCCTTAAGGTTTCGATAATCCGCTACGTCATTTTCTTTCCCACTGACGTGGTGGCCTCTCCGATTCAGGCAGGTAACGCTGCATCCCATCCGGGCCATACGGGTGGAAAGTTCTTCCACTACGACTTCTATCCCGCCCTCGCAGGAAGGAATTCGCTTGTGGCCAAACATACAAACTTTCAAAGACGTATTTGTCTTCTTCATGTCTCCACTTTCCACTCAAAAATTCCCTGTCATAACCATCCGCACAGATCGTTGTTTGCTCCTGTTAGATCAGCACCCTGACAATAACAAACCCTCTCTGCTCTGCTGATCCGTATTCCTGAGGACGCCTTTAACAAAATAATTGATATAAATCAAAATAAATCGATTGCGAAATAATCTTTCTTCGTAGAAAACCGTTGAAGAACTTTTGCGCAGAGTTACACACTTTACGAAAAAGAATCATTTGTAAATCGTTTGTGATTATAGCATGAAAACATATTTCATGCAAGAAAAAAACAAAATAAGGATGTAGATAAAAAACATTGGTTTTTCCTTCATAAAAAACGAGGCGGGTGCATGTCACGTTAAACATGCACCCGCCTTCACTACTTACTCCGTCATATAGCTTCCAGGATACTTCATGAAAAATACATCTTTTCCCCATCTGCCACTACACAATCCCCGAATTTTCACGCCCCGCGGAATCGCTCCGAAAGACGCCTGAAGCCTGGAAGGGCGCCGACCGCCGTCGTTTTGGAAACGCAGAAAGCAAGCCGGAAATACCCGGGGCAGGCGAAAGTCGAACCCGGCACCAGCAGGATATGCTCCTCCTTCGCCGCGCTGCAAAATGCCTTATCGTCCGGGATCGGGCTTTTCGGAAACATGTAGAACGCGCCTTCGGGTTCGACGCACTCATATCCGCAGTCCAGCAGGGCTTTATAAAGAATTTCCTTATTCTCCCGGTAGACTGTCATATCCGAGGTCATGTCCTTGCAGCGGCCGATCACGCGCTGCATCAGAGACGGCGCGTTCACATATCCCAGAATCCGGTTGGCGACCGAGAGCGCCGCGATCGTCCCCTCAAAATCCTCGACCGTATCGGGAACGACGATGTAGCCGATCCGTTCCCCGGGTAAAGAGAGCGTTTTGCTGAAGGAATAGCCAACGAAGGTATTCTCATGGAAAGCGGGCAGATACGGGACCTCCTGCCCTCCGAATACGATCTCCCGGTAAGGCTCGTCCGAAATCAGATAGATCACATGCCCATACTCCCGCTCCTTCCGGCGCAGCACTTCGGCGAGCTGCTGAATGTCCTCCCTGCTGTAGATCGCGCCGGTCGGGTTGTTGGGGGAATTCAGAATCATCGCTCTGGTCTTCGGCGTAATCCGCTCCGCGAGCGCCTCCAAATTGATGGAGAAGCGCTGAAACTCCGGCGGCACGATCACGGGAACACCGTCGAAATTTGAAATATAGTTCAGATACTCTCCGAAAAACGGGGCCTGCAGCAGCACTTCGTCGCCCGGCTCGAGAATTGTCTTCATCACAACATTAAGGGCGCCGGCCGCGCCGACAGTCATAATGATGTTTCGCGCGTCATAGGACGTGCCCTGTCTGCGGTTGATCGATTCCGCGATGCTTTCCCGCACATCCTCGTAGCCGGCGTTGCTCATATAGCCGTGGACCATCAGTTCCGGCTCGTTCGTCAAAATATCAAAAATCGCGTCTTTTACTTCCGGAGGGGGCGGCGTATTCGGATTTCCAAGGGAAAAATCATAGACGTTTTCGGCGCCGTACCGGGCCGCCATCTGTTTTCCTTCTTCGAACATCGCGCGGATCACTGAGCCGTTTTCCACCAGAGATTTCATTTTAGGGGTTATCATCGTTCCTGCTCCTGTTCTGTTTTTTGTATTCTATCACAGTCCTCCGGCTTTGTAAACAAGATGAGGGACAGGGCTTTCGTCCGGCTGTCCGCGCGGATTTCCTCATAAAGCGCCTCGCTTTCCCGCTGTCTGCGCAGTTTCAGATAGGTCCCGGTCTCTTTCGCGTCCATAAATCCAATATCGAGAATATAATCTGTCCCTTCGCCCGGCGTAACCGCCATTAGAATCAGACGCCGCATCCGGCTGCGGAAGCGGAAATAGACACGGTAAGGGCTTCCAAGCCCGCTCAGCAGAGACAGCTGCAGCAGAACGCGGACATCCCGCGCCGCATAGCCGCGCAGAAGAACGGCAAGATCGTGCGTGCTCTTTTCCTGTACCGCGCGAAGAATTCGGTTCGCGAAGTTCTCTTTTTGCGTGAACTCCTGCAGTATCGCTTTTGCAAACTCCTGAATCGCTTCAAGGTCCGCCGCCCGAAGATACCGCTTCTCGCCGACTGCCGTCTCTTCCAGCCAGCCGAACGACCAGAGCGCCGAGAGAAAATCACGGCAGCCCGCAAGACCCTCTTTTTGCGGCAGAATCCCGCGGTTTCCGCCGTCCTCGACATAGTCAAGCTGCAAAAGGCGGCTAAGACAAGTCCCGCCTTCTTCGAAATGCCGCAGAAAACAGGAAAAGAGAAAGCTGACTGTCTTCTTTACGAATCCGGAAGCCGCTCCGAGGGCTTACCGCCGTTTCCGTATGGTTCCACAGTTCCCTGGAAAGCGAAAACGGAAGATAGCCTGTCAGTACGACCCGCAGAAAAGGCGCCTGCCCGTCAAGCCACGGGAAAACAAGAGCCCGTACAAGCTCGAGGGCAGAAGGGCAAAAACCGTATTTCCATCCCGCAAGAATCGGCGCATCGTAGCGGAGAAACCAGACATCCGTAACGTCCCGCGCCAGGAAATCCCGCAGAATCCGCATACCCCAATCCGTTTTCGCGACGCTGTCGCCCGGCCTGTCATCGAGCGTTTTCAAAAATCGCTTCGCGGGCTTTTCCAAACAGGCTTCCGCGCCTTCAAACCGTTCGGACACCGTCCGCAAAATCCCGCGAAGACGCTGTTCCATGGTCGGAAAATCGGCTGCAAAGAGGCCCGCGAGATCAAAGATCAATGTCTTTTTCGTATCTTCCGGATACAGGAAGGAGGCCTGCGCGCAGGAAATAAACAGAATCCGCCGGCTGTTCATGGGACCCCTCCTCATTTTTCGGGGAGCGCCGCGAGAATCAGCGCGCTGCGCGGGGCAGCGGTGATCCGGCTGCCTTCTTTCTCTCCCAGAGGCACGATGCCCGCCCTGTCGCCGTCCGCTAACACTGCCCAGCGTTCCGGCATCCGAAGATAGCTCCATGTTTCCAGCAGAACCTCCTGCGGTTTATCGCTGCTGTTAAAGAGGACCGCCATCATCGTCCACGGGTCCTTCTCCTTTCCCGGGAGCGTATAGGCGACGACACCCTCCGGAGCCTGCGAAAAATACTGAAGCTGCGAACTTTTTTCCGTCGGGTCCCGGAACGCGGAAACGCGTTTTCGAATTTGAATAAGACCCCGGTAATAGGCCTGCAGGTCCGCGAACTCCCGTGTCCCGCTCCATTCCAGCTCGTTTACGGCAATCGGGGATCGATAGCTGTTTCCATCGCCTTTCTTGCTCCGCGCGAATTCCTCGCCGGACAACAGGAAGGGAATCCCCTGTGAGGTCAGAACGATCGCGGCGGCGAGCTTATTGGCGGCGATCCGTTCCGCGCTCCCCTTCACCGTCGCCGTCAGCTTATCCCAAAGGGTATAGTTATCGTGCGCCGAACAATAGGTGACAGTCTGCGAGGGCGTCTTCACCGTCCGCTGCGGACCGCACCAGGCGGAGGCCGCGCTTCGAATTTTCCAGTCAAGGTCACGGCCTCCGTTTACGAATCCGCCGTCGTTTTTAAGAAACGCGTTTCCTTTAATGCCGTCGCGCGTATCGTCATTGAAAAGGCCGATCCGTCCGTTAAGAAGCCGGGCGCTGCTTTTATCCGCCGGCTTCTCTCCGTTTCGAAGAGCGAGAGGGCCTGCCGCCCATGGCTCGCCGTATGTCAAAATGCTTTTTCCGTCCGGAAGACTGTCGAGGGCCGCGCGAATCTGATTCATCGTCGTAATGTCGAGCGCGCCCATC
>CAYUPA010000022.1:0-8876 GCA_964446565.1 uncultured Lachnospiraceae bacterium | reverse complement strand
ATCAGATCAAACCGGAACCCGTCCACATGATATTCCCGCGCCCAGTAGAGAATGGACTGCAAAATAAACCGCCTGCACATGCTGCGCTCGCTCGCGGTTTCGCTGCCGCAGCCGGACCCGTTTGAAAAGCCGCCGTCTGCTTTCGTCCGGTAATAGTAGCCCGGCGCCGTCTTCTGAAACGTCGACTGGTCCGTATAATACGTATGATTATAAACCACATCCATGATGAGGCCGATTCCATTATTATGAAGGGACTGAATCATCCGCTTCATCTCGCGAATCCGGACCGCGCCGTGCCAGGGGTCGGTCGAATAGGAACCCTCAGGCACGTTAAACTGCAGCGGATCATACCCCCAGTTATACTGGTCCGTATCCGGGCTGGACTCCCGAACCGTCGCGTAATCGAAAGCAGGCATCAGCTGCACATGGGTAATTCCCAGCTTCTTCAAATACGAGGTCCCGGTCGGCAGCCCCGGCTCACCGTTACAATGCGTATCGTTCTCCGTAAAAGCCAGATATTTCCCTTTATAGCGCATTCCGGAATCGGGCGACGACGAAAAGTCCCGCACGTGCGTTTCCCATATGATCGCATCCGTCGGATTCGGACAGGAAACGCGGCGGTCCTCCTGCCATCCGTCAGGATCCGTGGACCGGAGATCGACCACCATGCTCCGCAGTCCGTCCACGCCGCTCGCCCTTGCGTACGGATCCGCCGTCTCCTGCTGACCCGCCGGATTCTGAAGGAGGTAGGTATAATATACGTTTTTATAATTTCCTTTTAACGAAAGTTCCCAGACGCCTTTGTCCGCCTTTTTCATCGCGTAGGCGCCTATGCAGCAGTGCCCGCTCTCCGCGTCGCTGCCCGTCATGTACAGAAGAACCTTCGCGTCCCGCGCGAGCGGGGCCCAGACCTTCCATGTCGTCTGCGCCGGGGTCCAGCACGCGCCGAGGTCGTCTCCCTCGTACGTAAAGGCGGTTTCAAACTCCATACTGTCAAAATCGATGCCGTCCATCCGATTTCCTCCCCGCGCGGCGTTTCGCGTTTATAAAAACCCGCCAAGTTCACACCTGGCGGGCTTACAGAGCAGGGGCAAAAGGACTTGAACCCTTGACATCCGGTTTTGGAGACCGACGTTCTACCAACTGAACTATACCCCTTTGTCCTGCAACGCATACTATCTTACCGTATAATCCAGTTTTTGTCAACCGCTTTGCCAAAGATTTTACGTAGCCTGTAAGTGCCAGTAACAACCTGTAAACGAATGCTTGCAGAGCGGCTACCGGCTATTCCTTACTCGAACTGCGAAGCGTACAGCCGGTAATACGCTCCTTTCTGCGCCATCAGCTGTTCGTGTGTCCCCTGCTCGACTACGTCGCCGTGATCCATGACCAGAATTTTGTCCGCGTTTTGAATCGTTGACAGACGATGCGCGATGACGAAGCAGGTCTTGCCTTTCATCAATTCCCGCATGGCTTTCTGCACCTGCTGCTCCGTATGCGTATCGACGTTGCTGGTCGCCTCGTCCAGAATCAGCATCCGCGTATCGTACAGCATGGCCCGCGCGATGGTTAAGAGCTGTTTCTGGCCCTTGCTGATATTGCCGCCGTCTTCGCTGATAACGGTATTGTATCCATCCGGAAGCCGCATGATGTAGCCGTGGATGTGCGCGGCCTTCGCCGCCGCCACGACCTCGTCCATGGTCGCGTCCTCCTTGCCGTAGGCGATATTTTCAAAAATCGTCCCCCGGAAGACCCACGTGTCCTGCAGCACCATGGCGTAAGAACGCCTGAGGCTTTTTCGCGTAAGGGTCCGAATCTCCTTGCCGTCGACCCGGATTTCGCCGGCATCGACGTCATAAAACCGCATGAGAAGATTGATAACCGTCGTCTTGCCGGCGCCGGTATGGCCGACGATCGCGACGGTCTGGCCCGGCTCCGCCTTCAGATTCATATCATGAAGGATCGTTTTTCCCGGAAGGTATCCAAACGACACATGACGGACGTCCACATCGCCCTCCGGCTCCTTCAGTTCCTCCGCCCCGTAGATATCCTCGATTTCCTCCGGCTGGTCAAGCAGCTGGAAAACGCGTTCGGCCGCCGCCAGAGCGGAATAGATCTCGTTGATGATGTTGGCGATCTCGTTGATCGGCCCGGAAAATTTACGGGAATACAGCACGAAGGCTGAAATCTGCTGAAGATTGACGATTTTCCACAGATAAAAGATGGCGCCGAGAAGGCCGATGAGCGACAGTCCCAGATTACTGATGAAACCGATGGTCGGCCCCATGGTCATGCCCAGAGAATCCGCGTCACGGTAGGCGTTCGCGGCCTTGTGGTTGATCGTGCTGAAATCGTCGCAGACCCCGTCTTCATGCGCGTAGGCCAGAATCGTCTTTTGTCCGGAGAACATCTCCTCGACAAATCCGTTCATTTCGCCGTAGGCCTCGCTGCGCTTCGAATACAGAGGGCGCGTTTTTTTGCCCATGCGGCGCGTATAGAGGATCGACAGCGGAATCGTAATCAGCATACATGTCACAAGCGGCAGCGAAATGAAGCACATCATGATGAAGGAGCCGACGACAGTGACGACGCTGGTCAGAATCTGCACGATATCCGTAGACAGGCTCACGCTGACGACATCGATATCGTAGGATACACGGCTTATGATATCGCCCGCCTGATGGCGGTCGAAATACGGAACGGGCAGGGCCATCAGCTTATCGAAGACGTCCTTGCGCATTTTCCGGGCGATGCGGCGGCTCACCCTCATCATGCCCTGACTGACCAGAAACCCCAGCAGATTGCTGCCAAGATAGGCGATCAGCATCCACTTCGCATAGTAGAAAACGCGGTGAAACGCGACTTCGCCTATGCCGGCCTCCGCCTCGCCAATGGCTTTGCTGGCGAAGGTCGGCCCGAACAGATTTCCGATATTGCTGGCGAAAGCGCACAGAAACAACAGCACAATCGCGATGCGGTAATCGCCCAGATATCGCAGGATTCGTCTAAGCGTGCCGCGCGCGTCCTTCGGTTTGCTTTTCTTTCCTCCGCGGTCTCCCGGTCCCGGCATGGCTCACTCCTCCTTTTATTGCATCGAACCCATCTGGGTTTCATAAATCGTACGGTAGGTCGGGCAGCTTTCAAGAAGCTGCGCGTGACTGCCGTACCCGATACAGCGTCCCTCTTCAAGCACCAGAATATTCGTCATCGACTGGATGGAACTGACCCGCTGCGCCACCATAATGGTGGTGGAATTTTTGTGGCGCTTCAAAATCGCGCGGCGCAGGGCCGCGTCGGTCTTATAATCGAGGGCGGACGACGAATCGTCCAGAATCAGAATCTCCGGATCGCCCGCAAGAGCGCGCGCGATCAGAAGGCGCTGCTTCTGGCCGCCGGACAGGTTCGCGCCTTTGATATCCGCCACATAGTCAAGCCCCGCGTCCAGCCCGCTGATAAACTCCGCCGCCATCGCGTCCTCGACCGCGTTTTGAATGGCTTCTTCATCGAGGCTCCGTCCAAAATCAATATTGCCGCGCAGCGTATCGTTAAAAACCATGTCGTTCTGGAACACGACGCCGAACTTGCTGTGCAGTTCGTCCTTCTCGTACGTGCGGACGTCCCGTCCGCCGATGTAGACCGCGCCCTCCTCGACATCGTAAAAACGCATCAGGAGATTGAGAATCGTGCTTTTGCCGCAGCCTGTCGAACCGATGATGCCAAGGCTCTCTCCCTTTTTGATGGAGAAGCTGATATGATACAGGCTCTTCTCCCGTTCGCTTCCCACAAAGCCTTCCCGGGAGGCGGATGTCTCTCCGTAGCTGAAGCTGACGTCCTCAAAACGGATGAACTCCTCCCCGCCCGGCCGCTTCACCTGCGCATCTGAAAGAATGGCCTGATCCGTATTGACGGACAGCACCTCGTCGATTCGGTTCGCGGAGGCGGAGGCCTTGCTCAGCATCATGAACACGCGGTTTAAGCCCATGACGCCCATCATAATCATGTTGAAATAGGTCAGAAAGGCCAGAATGACGCCCGGCTTCATCACGCCGCTGTTGACGCGGTAGGCGCCCAAAACCACGACGATGGCGAGGCCGATGTTCAAAAACATCTGCATCGCGGGCCCCGGAATGGCCATGACGGTACTGGCTTTGATATCGCTCGCGGTCATGGCCTCGTTGGCCTTTCCGAAATGCTGTTTCTCGTATTCTTCTTTGGACAGGGCCTTGACCACGCGGATGCCGGTAATATTCTCCCGCATGATGCGCACGACGTCGTCCAGACGCTGCTGGACCTTATTGAAAAGCGGAATGCCGTACCGTGAGACGCTGATGATGATCACGATCAGAACCGGCACCATGACGCACATCACAAGGGCCATCTTCACATCCATGGTCATGGCGACGAGGATGCCGCCCAGCAGCATGATCGGCGCCCGCACGCAAAGGGTTTGTATGGACTGCGCGCAGGACTGCACGTTGTAGCTGTCGCTGGTCATCCGGCTGATCAGGCTCGGCAGCCCGAACGCGTCGAACTGCGCGCCGGACAGATTCACGGTCTTGACAAACAGCGCCTGCCGCACGTCGTAGGAGATGTTGTGGGCGGTTTCGACCGCGCGGCGGTTGGCGAACACGTTCAGCTCTCTTGTTACAAGCGCGGAGATAATCATAAGTACGCCCCAGAAAATAACCTGCGCGATGTCGCCGATCGGAACGACGTCGTCGATCAGATGCTCCAGTATGTATGGAAGAAGCAGTTCCGCCATCGTTCCCAGAAGTTTCAGGAACATGCCCAGAAATACCCATCTGGCGTAGAGCCTCAGATATCGAAAAATCAGTTTCAATCCTTTTCCCTCTTTCTTCTGCGCTTCACAGCGGCCTTCACGATTAAACCGTTAATCATTATATAGTAAACGATCAATTCTTGTCTACTTTTTTGCCCATTTCATTTTTATTGTACAAAAAAAGTTGCGTATTTTCCAAAGGGGGCGTAATTGCATAATAAAAAGAGGAGCTGTCAAAGCAGCTCCCGGCGCGACTCAGACGGGGCTCGAACCCGTGACCTTCGGCGTGACAGGCCGACGTACTAACCAACTGTACCACTGAGCCGTAATGACCCGTGGGAGAATCGAACTCCCGTTACCGCCGTGAAAGGGCGATGTCTTAACCGCTTGACCAACGGGCCGTTCCTTTCTCTCGAGAACGGGTAAAAGTATATCATAGAGTTTAACATACTGTCAAGAATTCAGGATAAAATATTTTCCCCGTCAGACCGGGGCAAATTCTAAAAGCAGTCCCATATTGGGCTTTGCTTTGGAAATTTCCCAGCCGGCAGGGGCCGCCCGGTAAAAGCGGATGCCGCCGCGCCGTGAAACGAAGGAAGGGATTGCATGAAAAGGAAAGCGGGAATGGGAGTGTTGAATCTGGCGGGGCTGTTTTTCTATTCCGCAGGATTGATCTGTTTTGCCGCTCCGGGACGGTTCGCGCCGGGCGGCGCGGGAGGCATCGCGACGATGCTCTGGTCTGTGACCGGATTTCCCGCCGGTTGTGCGCTTCTGCTGATGAACATTCCCTTGCTGATACTGGCCTTTCGAAAATTCCCCGGAGAGTTCGCGATAAAAACCGTCGTTTCCGCTGTCCTGCTGTCTGTGCTCATGGAACTGGATGCCCGGATGCTGCCCGCCTATAAGGGCGAACCGCTGGCCGCCGCGCTGTTTGCCGGCGCTCTGATGGGAATCGGACTGGGCCTTATGTGCATCGCGCAGTGGAATCCGGGTGGTATGCCTCTTCTGGGGCTGCTTCTCAGCCAAAAGAATTTTAGAGTGCCGGCGGACCGGCTGCTTTTGGCGCTCAACGCCGCCATCGTACTCGGGGCCGGTCTTGTATATCACAGCATGGAAAGCGTGCTTTACGCGGCGCTTTGCGCTTTCACGGCGGGTTATTTCCGGGATCGCCTGACTGAGCAGATTTTGGGAAGCAAACTTATGATCATCATTTCCGATCATGCCGCTGCGATTCGCAACCTGATTTTCAATCATCAGAAAGGCGCCACGATTCTGAAAGGCCGGGGCGGCTATTCAGGCGAGGCGCAGGATATCATCCTGAGCGTGGCCGGGGTTTCGCTTTGCGATCGCATCCAGCAGGAGATTGAGTCGATCGATCCGAACGCCTTTGTGATCGTTTCGGACGCCTCGCGCGCCCGCGGAAAGGGCATTCGAACCTTGATTTGAGAAGTCCCTGATTGAAATGTCGTAAATTTAATAAGTCGTGAATCTGGAAAGTTTTTGCTTCTAAATCAAAAAAGCACGGCGCGGGGAGAGTACGCCGTCAGTTCTTCGTTGGAGGGAGGAAATCGAAATGAAAATCGCGGGAAGTTCAAGAAAAGACGGAATGACGCTCTACGGCCCTCATTATCTGGTGGACCTGCGTTATAAGGACGGAAACTATCAAACCGTGCTGAAAAAACGGACGGGACAGGCCGAAACGGAAAAACTTGGAAAAATTCCGATCCTGCGCGGGCCGGTCCGCCTTCTGCAGAACTCGGGATTTGTCGGGCTGGCCTTTGGATTGGAACTTGCTTCGGAACTGTGCGAGAGAGTTGAGAAAAAACGACGGCAGGCCATGCCTGCGGACAGCGTCACGCCTGCGGACAGTGTCACGCATGCGGACAGCGGCGCGCGGGAGGACAACAACGGCGTGCGGGAGGACAAGGGTACTCGAAAGGGCAGCGTCACTCAAAGGGACAAAGTCTCTCAAAGGGACAAAGTCACTTTTACGAACTTCCTTGCCCTTGCGGACGGCATCGCGCTTGCGGTCATTGTGTGGAAAGTTGCGGGTAATGTACAGCAGCTCCGCGAGTTTCATGGAGCGGAGCATAAGGTCATCGGAGCCGAAGAACAGGGTTTGCCGCTTTCAATCGAAAATGTGAAAAAGGTATCGCGCGTTTCGCCGCGCTGCGGCACGAATTTCGTGGGCTTTTATCTTACAGCGCAGTTTTTGGTTCAGCTTTTGCCGAAGAAAGGGCCGCTTCGTTCTACGTTTTTGCGCTCCATGCTGGCTCTGGGAGCCGCGTATGAGGCCTTTCGTCTTAATCCGGAAAATCACGAATGGGTGAAGCCGTTTTACGCGGCAGGCGGGAAACTGCAGTATCATGTGACGACGGCGGAGCCGGAGGACGAGCAGCTTGAGGCGGCGATTCGGGCCATGCGCGATTTAGTGGAGGCCGAAGAAAAGGCGATGACGGACGGTATGAGCGAAAGTGCGAAGACTGCCGATACGGAAGAAAACGCGAAAACGGCCAGTGCGGGTGAAAAGGCGAAGACGGACGGTACAAAGGAAGGCACAAAGACGGCAGGCGCGGAGAAACGCGCACAGTGCGGATAAAGAAGCCGGGTTGGCGCAGCACTTCGGGACATAATTCAAAATGAGTATCAAAAATGTTAAAAACCAATATTTATGCTATTGAGACGGCGTCAAATTTACGGTAAAATTCAGCAAAAGCCGTTCTGATTGGCTTGGCCACAGGCTCTGACATGAGATAGGAGAGAGTATGAAAGCGATTCTTGTGAACGAAGACAGAAGTCTTCGTTATGACGATGTTCCGGATCCGGTTCTTGGCGCGGAGGACTGTCTGATTCGAATTGAGGCGGCCGCCCTGAACCGCGCGGATTTAATGCAGCGGGAAGGAGACTATCCGCCGCCTCCCGGCTGTCCGGAATGGATGGGGCTTGAAATCGCGGGGTCAATCGTGGAGATGGCGGAAGGCGCCCGCCGCAAGTCCGCTTATAAGATCGGCGATAAGGTCTGCGCTCTTCTGGGCGGCGGCGGATACGCGCAGTATGCGAACGTAAAATATGATATGCTGATGCCGGTTCCGAAGGGCTGTTCCGTAACGGAGGCGGCCGCGATGCCGGAGGCCTTCGCGACAGCGTATCTGAATCTGTTTATCGAGGGCGGACTGAAAGACGGCGATACGCTTCTGATGAACGCCGGCGCAAGCGGGCTTGCGAGCGTCGTCATTCCGATGGCGAAGGCTTTTGGTGCGCGGGTCATCACCACGGTTTTGACGGATGAAATCGCGGAGCGCATACGCCACCTTAATGCGGACCGCATCGTTGTGACAGAAAAAGAGGATATCGCCTCGGTGTTGAAAGAGGAACTGCAAAACGGCCATGGCGTTGACGTTGCGATCGACTGTCTGGGCGGCGCGGTTATGGGGCAGTGCCTTCCGTATCTTAAACACGGCGCGCGCTGGATCATGATTGCGGCTCTTGCCGGGACGAAAACGGAGATTGATCTGAAAAACATCTATGTTCGCAACGTGCGGATCATCGGGAGCACACTGCGGTCGAGAACCCCGGAGACAAAGGCTGCGATCCTTGCGGCGCTTGTGCGGGATGTGTGGCCGAAGGTGGAATCCGGCGCCGTCCGGCCAACGATCTACAAGGTCCTGCCGATCACGGAGGCGGAAGCCGCGCAGGATATTCTGTACCGCGGCGAAAATGTCGGGAAGGTTGTGCTGACGGTCGGCTAAGGAATGCGCGGGAAGGAAGCGTTTCCGCACTGCGGGAAGAAAAGCGCGGGACGAAGGCATTTCCGCACCGCGGGAAGGAAGCGTTTCTTCGCTCGGACAGGGTAACTTTTATTTAGTGGATTTATTTTAACAAAATATTGATCTTAATCTATCAAATCATGTGAAGATTTGGTAGATTAAGACTTTGTAAATGCAAAATTAGGAGGACAAAAGAATGTTGAAATTGACGGAACAGACACTGCGGGAGAAAGCGGCACTTGAGTACATGGATACCTATGCGTTTCTAATCGGGATAAACGGCAGGCGGTATTCTCTGTTTTCCTCTAATGCCGACGGCGACACCCTGT
>CAYUPA010000021.1:3816-13209 GCA_964446565.1 uncultured Lachnospiraceae bacterium | reverse complement strand
GACCTCTGCCGGGCAGAAGGACATGCGGCGTTCATGGCGCAAAGCCCCGCTTTATTCTCCGGCTTCCTCCGCAGGCCCGGCCGTTTCGCCCTGCGGATTGCTGTCCTCCTTCGGATGGAAGAAGGAATAGACTTCCTCCGCAGCTTTCCGGTTCATGGAGGGCGCCGTAAGAAGCTCCGGAATTGAGAGCCTGCGAATGTGGTCGACGGAGCCGAACTGCTGCAGCAGGTCCTTGCGACGTTTCGGACCGATCGAGGGAATCTGATCGAGAAGGGACGCGACCTGCGCTTCGGAGCGCAGTTTCTTGTGATAGGTGATGGCAAACCGGTGCGCTTCGTCCTGAATGCGCGTGATCAGATGAAACGCCTCCCGTGCGTTCGCAAGGGTATATTCGCGATTTTTGTAGTAAAGGCCGCGGGTACGGTGCGAATCGTCCTTTACCATGCCCGCGACCGGGATGTCGAGGTTGAAACGGGCGAGGACCTTTTCACAGACGGAAACCTGTCCTTTGCCGCCGTCCATCAGAATCAAATTCGGAAGGCGGGTGAAGCGGCCGAGGCTGAAATCCGTCTGTTCCATGCTGAGCTTTCGCATCTCGTCGAAAGCATGGCGGAAACGCCGGGTTAAAACCTCTTCCAGACTTGCGTAGTCATTAGCCCCCTGGACGGTCTGAATGCGGAATTTGCGGTAGTCGCTGTTCTTCGGGCGTCCGTCTTCAAAGACGATCATGGAGCCGACGGATTCATAGCCGAACGTATTGGAAATATCATACGCTTCAATACGCTCGGGATATTCTTCTTCAGAAAGTCCTATACAGGCGGATAGCTCCTTCAGGGCGCCGCGTGTCTTCTGTTCGTCGTTTTTCAGCTTTTCGCCGAACTGAGACAGGGTAAGTTCGGCGTTCTGAGCGGCCAGATTGAGAAGCTTCGCCTTTTCGCCGCGCTGCGGCACGATAAGATGTACGCTCTGTTCCTTTTGCTGCGACAGCCAGTCTTCCAGAATTTCCTGATCCGGAAGGGGCATCGGAATCAGCAGTTCTTTCGGTATATAAGGCGTGCCGCTGTAAAACTGCTGGATAAACGCGGTGATGATCTCTTCGGGACTCTGCTGGTCCGCGCCCTCCATGAAAAAGTGTTCCCGGCCGATCAGCTTGCCGCCGCGGATGAAAAATGTCTGGATCAGGGCGCAGACAGGTGCCGGTTCCGCGGACGCGGCGCTGTCCGCGGGTTCCTCGGCGGCAGTGCCTTCCGCAGTTTCCTCGGCAGCAGTGTCTTCTACAGTCCTCAGGGCAGCGTCTTCCGCGGTCTCCTCGGCGGCAGTGCCTTCCACAGTTTCCTCGGCAGCAGTGTCTTCTACAGTCCTCAGGGCAGTGTCTTCCGCGGTCTCCAGGGCAGCGCCCTCCGCAGTTTTCAGGCCAGCATCATCCGCAGTCTCCAGTGCGCGGCCCGCGTCCGCGGGTTCCTCGGCGGTTCGGCTGTCGCTCTCGTCTTCCGCGGTTTCATTTTTCTGAATCGCGAGGGCGATAACATCGCGGTCGTCCTCGGAGCCGGCATGGTCGATTTTCTGCTTCTGTGTCAGCATCTTCAGATTCTGGATTCGGTCGCGGTAGACGGCGGCCGTTTCAAAATCGAGCGCCTCGGAGGCCGCGTACATTTTGTCGGACAGGTCTTTCGCGATGTCCTGATAATGACCGTTTAAAAGATCGATCGCCTGATCGACGGCCTTCCGGTACGCCGCCTCGCTGACTTTCCCTGTGCAGGGTCCCATGCACTGTCCAATGTGGTAGTTGAGGCAGGGCCGCTCCTTTCCGATATCCCGGGGCAGGACGCGCCGGCAGCGCCGCAGGGCCCAGATTTTGTTCAGCATTTCCAACGTTTCGCGCATCGCCGTGACATTGGTGTATGGGCCGAAATACCGCGCCTTGTCGCGGGATACGGTCCGTGTCACATAGATGCGGGGATAGGGCTCCTGCACGGTCACTTTAATATATGGATACTGTTTATCGTCCTTCAGCATTGTGTTGTAGGGGGGACGGTGTTCTTTAATAAGATGGTTTTCCAGCACGAGCGCCTCGATTTCGGAATCCGTGACAATATATTCAAAATATTTGACACGGCTGACCATCCTGCGAATTTTTGCGGATTTTCCGCGCGGACTCTGAAAATACTGCCGTACCCGGTTGCGAAGGTTCACGGCCTTGCCTACGTAGAGGATGGTATCGTCTTCCTTCATGATGTAGACGCCGGGCCGCTCCGGCAGTTTGCGGACTTCTTCCTTTATATCGAACATACAGCGCCCTCCTGACAGCGGAATAATTCCATTATACCTGATTTTCTGTCGCTTGACAACTGAAAGACCGTTTGCTATGATTGACACGGGAATCCGTCTGCTGTGATTGACACAGAAATCCATCTGCAGTGATTGACACGGAAATCCGCCTGCAGTGATTGGCACGGAAATTCGTTTGCTGTGATTGACACGGATAGACCTTTTGCCATGGTCGGCAGTGCACTGAAAATACACGGAGAAACGGAAAAACATGGAAAAACGAAAACAACTGCACCCTTTATGGTTATACGGAGTGATCTGCGCGGTCCTCGTTCTCGGAATCGCCGCGGCTTCTTTTCTGGCGCTGTACAGGAGCCGGACGAAGATGACGAAGGTTTCATGGAACGCCGAGGAGCAGGGGGAGGCGTGGACCGTCCTTCAGCCGGACGTCTCAGAGGAGATTCTTGCGCTTCAAATGGAGGACGGCCTGTATGTTGACGCGGATTTTATCAACCGGACCTACGCGGACGAGGCTCTTTTTTTCGATCGGCGGAACGGAAAGGCCTTTTATACGACCGCCGCGCAAAAAAATGTTTATACGAATGAGGCCGGGCAGGGCGCGGAGCTGATATATGATGCCGCGCGCGATGTATGGCTCGCCCGCATCGACTGGGCCGCCGCGGAATTCGGCATCGAGTATCACGAAAACGACGAGCTCCGTATCCTTTTGCTCTATCCGAGAGAACGACGGTGCGCGGATGTTGCGGGCGCCGGGGAAACCGTCTATTTGAAGACGGTTCCGAAGGAGGGGAGTTTCCGGGATTCACTGCAAGGAAACAAGGATGGCTATGACTACTACCGCGTCCTCGAGGACGGGGAGACCGTCGTCCTTTTGGAGGAGACGGACAGTTCAGTGGAGACAGACAACCTTGAAGATGCGGGCAGCTTGGAGGAAACGGACAGTTCGGAGGAGACGGACAGTTCAGAGGAGACGGATAGCCTTGGAGAGACAGGCAGCCTGGAGGAAACGGACAGCCTTGAGGATGCGGGCAGTTCGGAGGAAACGGACAGTTCTGCTTCTTATGTTCCTGTAATTTCGGAGGACGGCCTGACGGGCTATGTCCGCAGGGATTTTTTGACCGGGTTCCGCACGGAGGAAACGGCAAAGCCCGAGGAGGACATCGTTCTTCCGATCGGGGCGGGACGGATCGAAGGTCCCGTGGTGCTGACATGGCACCAGAACTATACGGGCACCTTCGACGATTCGACGAAGGCGCTTTTTTCCGAGGCATCGGCGCTGAATGTCATTTCGCCGACATGGTATAAGTTTGACGACGCCGGGGCGCTGATTTCCTGCGCGAATGGCGAATACGTGAGCTGGGCGCACGGGGAAGGCTATCAGGTGTGGGCGCTGATTGACAACGATTTTGACGATGCGCATACCTTTGCGGTGCTGCAGGATGAAGCGCTTCGCGCAAGCCTGATCGATCAGCTGCTCACGCAGTGTCAGATTTTGGGGCTCGACGGCGTCAACGTCGATTTTGAGGCGCTGAGCGAAGAAACAGCCCCGTATTTTGTGGAATTTATGAGAGAGCTCTGCGCGGTTCTGCGCCCCGCGGGCTACATCGTCAGCGCGGATGTCGGCGTTCCGATGAGCTGGTCAATGTATTACCGCCGCGATTTGCTTGCGAAATGCTGCGATTATCTCATCGTTATGGGATATGACGAGCACTACGCGGGCTGCGGGGAAGCCGGGAGCGTCGCCTCGAAGGAATTTACCGAGACGGGCGTGGAATCGATGCTTGCGCAGATGGAGCCGGAGAAGCTGATTCTGGGCGTCCCGTTTTATACCCGGGAATGGGCGACGGAGGACGGAACCGTAACGGACAAGGCGTATTCCATGGCGACGGCGGAATCGATTGTCGAGGAAAATGAAGCGGCCGTTCAGTATGATGAAGCGGTCGGTCAGGATTACGCGTCCTATGAAAAGGACGGCGTACTGTACGAAATCTGGCTTGAAAACGAGATTTCGATGAGCTGGCGGCTGAATCTGGCGCTTGACCGTAAGCTGGCCGGCGTTGCAAGCTGGAAGATCGGCATGGAGAAGCCCGCGATCTGGGATTTATTTGCGCAGTACGCGGGGTATGCCGGACAATAACAGGAGAGATCAGGTGGAAGATACGATACAGACGGCGGAAGGCCGTTATATTCTGATTGCGGTCGAAACCGGAAAGGGCAGGCTCCCCGCGAAAAGCTCGCTGGACGAACTGAGCGCTTTGCTGGAAACGGCGGGCGGCGTCTGCGCGGGACGGATTGTGCAGTCTCTGGAACGTCCGGATCCCGGAACCTATCTGGGAAAGGGAAAAGTGGAAGAACTTGCGGACCTTTTGCGGACGGCGGACGCGGACGGCGTGATCGCGGACGACGAGCTTACGCCCGCACAGCTGCGAAATCTCGCGGAGGCGCTGGACGTTCGGATTCTGGACCGGACGCTTCTGATTCTTACTATATTTTCAAAACGCGCGACGACCCGGGAGGCGCAGATGCAGATCGAACTTGCGAGGCTCCAGTACAATCTGTCGCGCCTTACCGGTCTTGGCGCGTCGATGTCCCGGCAGGGCGGCGAGGCCGGTGTCCATGCAAGGGGCGCCGGCGAGACGAAGCTCGAACTCGACCGGCGCTACATCAGAAGACGGATCGACACTTTGAAGGAGCAGCTTGATTCGATTGCCGTGCAGCGCGAGATGAAGCGCAGGCGCAGGCAAAAGCAGGAAATTCCGGTGGTGGCTCTGGTCGGCTATACCAACGCGGGCAAATCAACATTCTTTAACCGTTTGACACAGGCCGGCGTTTTGGAAGAGGACAGGCTGTTTGCGACGCTGGATACGACAGCGCGGAAGATGACGCTGCCGAGCGGCCGCGAGATCGTGCTCACGGATACGGTCGGTTTTATTCAGAAGCTGCCGCACCAGTTGGTAAAAGCCTTTCGGGCGACGCTGGAAGAGGCCGCGGAGGCGGATATTCTGCTTCTTGTCGTCGATGCCTCGGATGAAAAGGCGGAGCTTGCAATGGACGTGACAATGGAGGAAATCCGCCGTCTCGGCGCCGGGAACAGGCCGGTGATTACGGTGCTTAACAAGAAGGACCGGATGAGACAGGAGCAGGAACTGCCGGTTCCCTCTTTTGCTACGGAAGAGAGGCTTCTCGTTTCCGCGTTTTTGGAAGAGGACCGTCTCCTCGTACTGCGCGCGATCGACCGTGTGCTGGAGAAGCAGTCGGTCAGCCTTGAAATTCTGCTTCCGTATTCGGAGGGGACGCTTGCGAACCGTCTTCATGAAAATGCCCGCGTAACGGCGGAGGAGTACCGGGAAAACGGTCTGTATTTGCGGGTGCAGGTTCCGGAAAAAGAACGCGGACGTCTAAAACCGTATGTGCTTTCTAAAGAGGGCCTCGACAGGGGCCATACCCTATGACCCCGCGGGCTGCGCAGGGAGGCGATCGGCATGAAAACGAAATGGATACGGCCTGGGGAATCGCTTGCGGAGGCGGCCCGGCTTTTGCGTGCGGAGCAGGTGGTTGCGTTTCCGACGGAAACGGTGTACGGCCTGGGAGCGTGGGCGCTGTCCGAGAAGGCGGTCCGCGCGATTTATGAAGCAAAAGGCCGTCCGTCCGATAACCCGCTGATTGTTCATGTAAGCCCCGGGATGGAGCTGAAAACGCTCGCCCGGGATATCGGAGAGACGGCGAAACGGCTGATGGACATGTTCTGGCCCGGACCGCTGACCCTGATCTTTGAGAAGACCGATTCGGTTCCGCTGTGCACGACCGGGGGGCTCGCCACGGTCGGAATCCGGATGCCGGCCAACGAAACGGCCTTAAAGCTGTTTTCCCTTGCAGGCCTGCCGGTCGCGGCGCCAAGCGCCAACCTTTCCGGCAGGCCGAGTCCTACGACGGCCCTTCACGTTCTTGAGGACATGGACGGGAGGATTCCCTGCATCATCGACGGCGGCCCCTGCCGGGTGGGGCTGGAATCGACGGTATTGGATGTAACGGGCGCGCTGCCTGTGATTTTACGGCCCGGCGCGATCACGAGGGAGATGCTCGAAAAGGAGATTGGCACGGTCCGGATGGACCCGGCGATCCTGCCTTCCGCCGCGCCGCGGGAAACGGAACGGCCGAAGGCGCCGGGCATGAAGTACCGGCACTACGCGCCCCGGGGCACGATGGAACTAATTCAGGGGTCCGACGAGCAGATGGCCGCCTATATCGCGGAGCAGGCCGCCTCGTGGAGCCGCAAGGGGATTACGGGCGGGCTGCTTGCGACGCAGGAGCTGCTGGACCGCCTGCGGGGAAGGCTTCCCGGCGGCTTTCACATTGAAAATATGGGAAGCAGACACCGTCCGGATGTCATCGCGTCGCGGATTTTCGCGTCGCTTCGAAATTTCGATACGGCGGGATGCGGGCTGATTTTGTGCGAGGCCCTGCCGGAGACGGACGAAAACACGGCGGCGATGAATCGTCTCCGTAAGGCGGCGTCCGGACGGATCAGGACGCTTGGAACGGCAGGCGCGGAACGGGTTCGCACGGAGGATGAACGACAATGATAGCGATTGGCTGTGATCAGGGAGGCTATGCGTTAAAACAGGCGGTGATCCGCCATCTGGAAGAAAAGAATCTTTCTTATGAGGATTACGGATGCTACAGCGAGGCAAGCGTGGATTATCCGGTTTATGGAAAAAAAGTCGCCCATGCCGTCGCGGACGGAAGGGCGGATAAGGGAATTTTGATCTGCGGCACCGGAATCGGCATTTCCATGGCGGCAAATAAGGTCCGGGGCATTCGATGCGCTTTGTGCCACGATTGTTTTTCCGCCGAGGCGACCCGCCTTCATAACGACGCCAATATTCTGGCGATGGGCGGCCGCGTAATCGGTCCCGGCCTCGCGGTCAAGATCGTGGATGTCTTTCTTTCGACCCCGTTTTCCGGCGAGGAGCGCCATGTGCGCCGCATCGGGATGCTCGAGGAGCCGGAAGGCGAATCCGATTAAAGCGCCGCAGGATGGATCGCAGCAATGCTGCGCTGCGGAGAAGGTAAGCGCGGCGGGGATGCCGAAGGATTGGAAGCCACAGTGGAACGGGCAGAAGCCGCGGCGCGTCCTCATCAGACCGTTTTAGACCGCCCGCCGCAGGTCCGGCCCGAAGAACCGGAAAATTCGGTAATATCCCATGAGGCGGGAGAGCATCCGGTCCGAATAGACTTTTTGAATCTGCTGCATTCCCAGATTGGTGGAGAGAATGGTGGAGCGCTGTTCCTGAATCCGCTTATGGATGCAGTGGAGAATGTCGGCGACGGAGGCGCTGTTAGATGCCTCCGTGCCGAGATCGTCAAGAATCAGCAGATCGCAGGTATCGATCAGTTCGACCCTGCGGGACGCGGAATCCGTTTCCTCCGCGCCGCGTTTTCGAAAGCGGTAATCGTTCAGGAGCATGCAGAAGTCATAGGCGGAAAGATAGAGGACTGTGTAGCCGCGGTTCAGAATTTCCCGCGCGATGCAGCTGCAGAGAAACGTCTTTCCGGTGCCTGTGGCGCCGTAGAACAGGAAATTCATCCCGGCGGTTTCGGAGAAGGAGTCAATCGCTGTAAGCGCGGCCTCGCGAATCCGCAGAATATTGGCCCGCGGCGAAATGCCGCCCTGCTCCGGGGCAGCGGGCGAGAAGCGGTCGGGATCGAAACGGTCGAAATTCTCCGCATCGGTCGAAGGGTTCAGGTTGGAGCGCTCATACGCAAGCGCGATCAGCCGCTGTTTCAGACAGCGGCATTTTTCGTTCCCGACATAGCCGGTATCTTTGCAGATCGGGCACTGATAGCGGAGTTCCATATAGTCGGCGGGGAAGCCGGCGTTTGTAAGAAGCGCGGTCTTCCGTTCGACTAACGAGTCCACATGGACGCGAATCTCGCGAATCAGCGTGTGCGGGTCCGTATGGGTGCGGAGATAGCGCTGCATGGCGGTAAGGCCGAAGCTTTCGATTTCGCGGTCGATCGACTGAATCTCCGGGACCGCCTCGTAGACTTTCTGAACGCGCTCGTTCTGATCGTACGCGGCCCTGGTGCGCAGCGCCTCGTATTCGTCGAGGATGCGCTTAAAATCGGATTCTGAAGTCGACATGGGTTATTCCCTTTCCGACGAA
The DNA here is from genome assembly GCA_964446565.1 of uncultured Lachnospiraceae bacterium. Classification (GTDB taxonomy): domain Bacteria; phylum Bacillota; class Clostridia; order Lachnospirales; family Bianqueaceae; genus CAYUPA01. The sequence continues at coordinate 4,753 of CAYUPA010000021.1, read as the reverse complement.
AACAGCTTCTCCTGCGCGTTCCGCTCGATGGCGTCGTAATCCCAGTCGTCGCGGGAGAGATATGTATGAAATGCTCCTTTCGGCGAGGCGGTCTGCGAAGGAGAAAGACGGGACCTCGAATACGCTTCGTCCGCGCGGGCGACGGCTTCCATCGTGAGGATTCCGCGGTTGTACCAGTCTTCGATGATGGAATCCGCGTAGTGGAAGCTGGCCTGCCCGGTTCGCTGATACGTTCGGCTGCAGGCTTCCACAATCAGCTCGACCGGCATGTGATATTCGGAGATCCAGCGGTCCATATAGGCCTGATCGGCCGGCGCCGGGCGTGGACCCTTTAAGTGCAGCGCCTTCATAATCGGACGGTAGACGTTGAAGCGGGTTACATATTCTTTGGCTTTGTCGACCGACTGGATGCCCTGATCGGACCAGTCCTGCGCAACGCGCTCCATGTACCGGAGGCTGCGTCCGCCCTGCGAGATGCAGTAATCGATCAGATAGTCGATCACGTCGATCGGGAGCCGGTAATAATCGTAAAAGCTGTAGAGAAGAGAAAGATTGGGGAAGCTGAGCGCCTCGCCCAGAGAGTTCGAAGCCTTTTGGATCAGCTTCTGAATCTGCGGATTGGTCTGATAGATGGCAAGCTCCTCCGGCGCGTAGGTCGGTTTGTGCTCGACGCGGACCACCTTGCTGACGGGCGCTTCCTGAGGCAGCGGAGCCTTCGTTTTTGGAGGAGGCGCCGCGGATCCGCAGGCATAAAAAGAAAGACGAAGTCCGTTTTCATCCTGTTCCAGCGTGAGCAGATTCCTGTCCTGCCAGTAGTGAAGAGCCTCCAGCACGTCCGATTCGAGAACGTCAAGCGCCTTCGCGATGTCCCGCGTGGAAAACCCGTCGGCGCTGTTGCAGTAATGATAGTACGCGTATAAAAAAATCTTTACATACG
>CAYUPA010000021.1:1085-3806 GCA_964446565.1 uncultured Lachnospiraceae bacterium | reverse complement strand
GCCGTTGGCCCTGGGCATGTGCTCAAGGATAAATTCATCCGCAAGGGTAATAAACCCCGGATGGAAGCTGCTGGAAAAAGTGATGTCCGGCATTCTGGATTCCTCTTTCTGTTCAGGTGTCTTAAAATCGACAAAAAGTTACAAGGCGTACTGTCTCTCTCTATGTACGAATGGATTATACTACAACCCTCCGGGTTTGTGAAGAGGGCCTTTATGCACAGGATACGGAAAGAAGCTTATCCACAGCGCGGTGGATAAGCTTCATAGTCGCCCGGAATTCTCGTAAATCAAAGGAAAAACGGAAGGAAAGTTATGCACAGGACCTTCCCGTTTGTACACAATCATGGAAAAGAGACCGGCGGGGAAGGCTGTGGATATTGTGAACAATCATTGTTGGAGAAGCGTTTCGCCGATGACTGCGACGTCCCCGGCGCCCATGGTTATCAACAAATCCCCTGGGGAAATATTTTTTTCCAAAAAGTTTTCGATTTCGGCAAAGCCCGGGAAGTAATGGCAGTCGCAGCCGCGCGAGCACAGTTCGCGCGCAAGGTCTTTTGAATGAATCTCGTGACAGTCCTTCTCGCGGGCGGCGTAAATGTCGGCCAAAATGACATGGTCCGCCGAAGAGAGCGCGTCGACGAAATCGGAGAAGAAGGTCCTGGTACGGCTAAAGAGGTGCGGCTGAAAGACAAGATACAGCTCCTTGTGCGGAATTTCTTCCGCCGCCTTCAGCGTTGCGCGGATTTCCGAGGGGTGATGCGCGTAATCATCGACGACGCGCGCGCCGTGATAGCTGCCTTTGAACTCGAAGCGCCGTTTCGTGCTGCGGTAGCCGGAAAGCGCCTCCCGGACGGCTGAAAAGGGAACGCCCTGACTTAAGGCCGCCGCGGCCGCGCACAGGGCGTCGAAGATGTAGTGTTCGCCGGGAATATAGAGGTCGAGCGTCCCTTTGTTCTCTCCGTCTACGATGAGATCGAAGGACGAACCCGGTTCCGTTTCGTGACGGCGCAGATTCCGCAGGGTGACATCCGCCTCGCCATTCAGCGAAACGGTGCGCAGCGTTCCGCCGTAATCCGAAAACAGAGGCGCGATGTCGGCGCCCGCGATCAGCACGCCGTTGTCCTTCATGATGGATACGAACCTGCGAAACGACGCCTGGAGGTTTGCAAGCGTTCCGAAATAATCGAGATGTTCCGCTTCAATATTGGTGATAATATTGACCTTCGAGCGAAAATGAAGGAAGCTGTCCGCGTATTCGCAGGCCTCATAGATGAACCACGGCGAATGGCCGATACGGAAATTGCTGCCGATTTTCTGCAGAATCCCGCCGATCGCGACGGTCGGATCAAGCCCCGCCGTCATGAAAATATCCGAGAGCATGCTGCTTGTGCTCGTCTTGCCATGGGAACCGGCGACGCCGATCGGCACCTCGTACAGGTCGATAAGTTCCCCGAGCAGAACGGCCCGTTCCATAACGCGGGCGCCTGAGGCTCTTGCCGCGATAAGTTCCGGGTTATCCTCGTGAATCGCGGCCGTATAGACGATAACGTCCATATCCGGCGTGATGTTTTCCGCCCTCTGACCGATTGCGACCGGGATTCCCAGACTTCTGAGATGCCGGGAGGTCTCGCTTTCCCGAACGTCGGAGCCGCTGACTTGACAGCCTTTTTCGTGCAGAATCTGCGCGAGTGCGCTCATGCTGATGCCGCAGATGCCGATAAAATGAATGTGCTTCATGATGGTGCCTCCGATTTTCGGTTTTCAAACCGTTTCCGGCTTTTGTCGCATGGCATTACTTGCCATTGTTCGCCTTGGCCCGCAGGCCCGCCTCGAGAATCTGTTTGCGCATGCGGATATTCTTCGGCGTGACCTCGACGAGTTCATCGTCCGCGATGAATTCAAGACACTGCTCCAGCGACAGGCGGCGGGGCGGCACAAGGCGCAGGGCCTCGTCCGCGGCGGCGGAGCGCGTGTTGGTCGCATGCTTCTTTTTGCAGACGTTGACGACAATATCATCCGTGCGGGAGCTTTCGCCGACGATCATGCCCTCGTAAACCTGTGTTCCGACCGGAATGAACAGGGCGCCGCGGTCCTGCGCGTTAAAAAGCCCGTAGGCGACGGCCTCGCCGGTTTCATGCGCGATCAGCGAACCGCGGGTTCGGGTGTTCATCTCACCTTCATAGGGGCGGTAGCTGTCAAACACGTGGTTGAGAATCGCGGTCCCTTTTGTTTCCGTCAAAAGCTGGCTGCGGTATCCGATCAGACCCCTCGAGGGAATGCGGAATTCGAGACGGGTATAGCCCCCCTGCATCGGAGCCATGTTCAGCAGTTCCGCCCGGCGCAGGCCCGCGCCCTCCATCAAAACACCGGTGTATTCGTCAGGAAGATCGACCGTCATCATTTCAAACGGCTCAAGAAGCCGTCCGTCGACCCATTTGGTGATCACGCGCGGTTTCGATACCGCAAATTCGTACCCTTCGCGGCGCATGTTCTCGATCAGCACGGAGAGGTGCAGCTCGCCCCGTCCGGAGACGATGAAGGAATCCGGGCTGTCCGTTTCCTCCACGCGGAGGCTGATGTTGGATTCCAGTTCCCGAAACAGCCGGCCGCGCAGGTGCCTTGAGGTTACGTATTCCCCCTCCTGTCCGGCGAACGGGCTTTTGTTTACGGTGAAGGTCATGGACAGAACCGGCTCGTCGATTTCGACGAACGGAAGCGGCT
>CAYUPA010000021.1:0-1075 GCA_964446565.1 uncultured Lachnospiraceae bacterium | reverse complement strand
GGCTCGATATTGGTCGGGCAGCAGATCGTCTCCCCGATGTTGATGTCCTTGATGCCGGAAACGGCGACGATTTCGCCGGCCTCGGCCTCCTGTACGGCCACGCGCCGCAAATCCTCGAAGGTATAGATATTGGTCAGCCGAAGGGGCATGGACGTTCCGTTTTTCCGGCATATAACCGCGTTATCGCCGACCTGCATCCGTCCGCGGTCGATGCGGCCGATCGCAATGCGTCCGGTGTATTCGTCATAATCGATGTTGGAGACCAGAAGCTGCAGATCGCCGTCGGGGTCGCCGGAAGGAGCCGGAATCGCGGAAAGAATCGTTTCAAAAAGCGGTTTCAGGTCGGTCCCCGGTTTGGACGCGGAATAGGAAGCCCATCCTTCCCGCGCGGAGGAAAAAATAACGGGCGAATCCAGCTGTTCGTCGGAGGCGCCGAGGTCCAGCAAAAGCTCCAGCACGTCCTCGACGACCGCTTTCGGACGTGCCAGGGGCCGGTCCACCTTGTTGATAACAATGACCGGCGCCAGATGAAGGTCCAGCGCCTTTTTCAGCACGAACCGCGTCTGCGGCATACAGCCTTCAAAGGCGTCGACCAGCAGGAGAACGCCGTTCGCCATCTCAAGGCTGCGCTCCACTTCGCCGCCGAAATCGGCGTGGCCCGGCGTATCGATGATGTTGATTTTTGTATTTTTATAATGCAAAGACGTATTTTTCGCCAGAATCGTAATGCCGCGCTCCCGTTCCAACTCGTTGGAATCCATGACGCGCTCTTCAACTTCCTGATTTTCCCGGAAAACGCCGCTTTGCGCGAGCATGGCGTCGACCAGCGTGGTCTTGCCGTGATCGACATGCGCGATGATGGCGATATTCCGTATATTTTCCTGTTTCATGTAAAAATGCCTCCATGCCCGCGGGCGTTTCACCTTGCCGCGGACGGCGGCGGGGGCGCATAAACGCAGCACCGCCGCTTTCTTTCCTTTTTTTCGCGAAACCTATTGTAGCACGTTCTTTTTTATTATTCAATGGGAAATCCGCGGGGGGGGGTACTGCGGATTCGAAGACGGGGGTTTCATAG
>CAYUPA010000020.1:8995-13262 GCA_964446565.1 uncultured Lachnospiraceae bacterium | reverse complement strand
ATCTGCTGCAGGCGGTTCGCGCCGTCCACCTTCGCCGCCTCGTAGAGCGTCGGGTCGATCCCCATGATCGCCGCCATATAAAGGATAGCGCTCCAGCCCACTTCCTTCCAGATCGCCGAGCCGTACATCAGCACCTTGAAAGAGCCGCTGTCCCCAAGGAAGTTCACGGGCTCCAGTCCCATGCCGGCCAGCATCCGGTTGACGCCTCCGTCGCCGGAAAAAAGGTTCGTGATAATCGCGGCGCATACGACCCACGACAGGAAATGCGGAAAGGTGAAGATGGTCTGATAGACCTTTTTGAGTTTCGTGCCCCTCATTTCCGTAATCATGACGGCCAGAAGAATCGGACCAGGAAAACCGGTCACAAGACGCCAGAAGCTGATTACCAGGGTGTTCTTAATCGCGCCAACGGCCAGAGGAGTAATAAAAATCCGCCGGAAGTTTTTAAGCCCGACCCAGGGGCTTCCCAGAATGCCGAGGCCGGCGTTGAACTTCTTAAAGGCGAGCTGAAGGCCGTACATGGGGCCATAATGAAAGACGGCGAGCCAGATGAAGAAAGGGGCAATCAGCAGGTAAATATAGCGGGATTTCCAGATTTGGATCAGGACCCTTTTCGCTTTGGTTCTTTTCATGAGATAACATCACCTTTTCTTTTTTCTTTGTTTGATTGCAACCGTATTCAAAATACTCTCAAATTATAGTCTTATATTATTGAAAATGCAAGACCTTTTTCCTTCTTTTTTACCATTCACAGCCAGTGTCATATAGATAAAAGGGAGGTCCGGCAGCTGAATCCTTCGGAAAATTAGGAACAGACTGAAATTTTATGTCGATCATTGGAAAAACTGGTGAGCAATCGTGTTATAGCTGTCGAACCTTTTATCGGTGATTTACTACCCGAAATTTCTTTCCTTTTTTGTGAATTTTGTGCTACAATATGCAATGCAATAGTTTCGGGTTTCACGAGGAGATTTTTTATGAACGATAGTCCGGGTTCCAAAAATCAGTCTTTTTATCGGATGATCTTCACGCTGATCCTTCCGATTGTTATCCAGAATCTGATCAATACCGCGGTCAGTTCCGCGGACGTCTTCATGCTGGGCTATGTCGATCAGACCTCGCTTTCAGCGTCCTCTCTGGCGAATCAGCCGTTTAACATTCTGAGCTTTATCTTTTACGGCATCGCCTCCGGTTCGTCCATTCTGGCATCGCAGTACTGGGGCAAACACGATTTGAAAACGATCGAACAGGTTCTGGGGATCGCCCTTCGCCTTGCCCTGAGCTTCGCGGCCGTTTTCTGGGCAGCCGCATTTTTCTTTCCAAAATATGTCATGAAAATCTATACCGGCGATTCGGAGATTATCGCTGTCGGCGCCGTATACCTCAGAATCGTCAGTTTCACCTATCTTCTTTCCGCGGTTACGCAGATGTATCTGAATATTCAGCGCTGCATCGAGCGCGTCCGTCTGAGCACAATGGTGTACTCCGTTTCTCTGCTCATCAACGTATGCCTGAACGCGTGCTTTATTTTCGGTCTCGCCGGCTTTCCCAAACTCGGTCTGACCGGCGTTGCCATCGCGACGGTCATTGCCCGCCTCTTTGAAATCATCGTCTGCCTTATCGATTCCGCCCGCGGCAAACTGGTCAAACTGCGCGTTCCCTATATCTGGGCCCGTAATAAAGTGCTCTTCGGCGATTTTCTGAAATATTCGCTCCCGGCCCTTTGCAACGATATTGTAGCCAGTCTCGGATGGTCGGCGTACTCCGCGATTCTGGGACACCTTGGAAGCGATGTCGTCGCGGCCAACTCCGTCGCCGTCGTCGCTCGAAATTTTGGAACCGTCTTCTGCAACGGCGTTTCCAGCGCCTGCGCGATCATCATGGGCCGTACGCTGGGTGAAAACAACCTCGCTCTGGCCCGTACCTACGGGAAACGCTTCGTCGGACTGGCCTTCGCCTCCGGTCTCGTCGGCACGGCTCTGATTCTTCTTTCGCGTCCGATCTTTCTGAATATGGGCAGCCTCACGCCGCAGGCTTATCACTATCTCAGCATCATGCTGTTTATCGCTTCGTACTATGTCGTTGGAATGTCGCTCAACAGCACATGGATCGGCTCAATGTTCCGGGCCGGCGGCGATGCCCGGTTCGGTTTTCTCTGCGATGTCATTACACTCTGGGGCTGGGTCATCCCCGTCGGTTTCATTCTGGCCTTCGTTATTAAAGTGCCGCCCATGGGTGTGTATTTCTTTCTGATGTTCGATGAATTCTTTAAAATGCCGTTCGTCTACCGGCACTATAAGAAGGAAAAGTGGCTGAAAAATATCACAAGGGATTCGGTTTGAGGCCCCTGCTCTTCCCTCGGTTATCTCCGAATGATTCGGCCCGGAGCCCCTGCATGTCTCCCGGTTCAAATGCCACCTGTCGGCGCACCAAAAAAAGACCCCTTTCACCGGGTAAGAATCCCGGCGTAAGGGGCCTTTTCAAAATAAGAGCGTTTAATTCATCACACTTTGCAGAAAGAGATCCGCAAGATCCGGCCACACCGCGACCTCCGGGTTCGGCACATCCTTAAACTGAAGATGTTCAGGAAGGGACAGGACAGCTTTCCGCTTTTCCTCCGGCAGAGAAAGTTCTCCCATGCGGACTTTCCGAATGATGCAGTTTCTCTGCTCCCATGTGTACTCGCCCATTTGAAGCCCATTCGCCCAGACGTCATCCGCGAGGGAAAGCCCGTGCCGTCCGCGGGAAAACACATGAAGCGCGCAGGGAACGCCCTTTTCCCGGCAGGCGTCCGCGAACATCTGGCTGTTTTCAACCGGAACGGCCTCATCGGTCGCCGTCGCCCATAAAAAGCAGGGCGGCGTGTTGGGTGTAACGTGTTTTTCCAGAGACATGTATTCCAACTCTTCGGGCGGGGCATCGATGCCGACCCGGTTTATGATGGAGCCGCGATGCGCTTTTTCGCCGGCCGTAATGACCGGATAGGCCAGAACGGCCGCGTCAGGCCGGTTGGAAACGTCCCCGTACACGGCGTCCTGTACATCCTGAAAATGCACACAGAGGTTTGCGCAAAGATGACCGCCGGCCGAAAAGCCGCAGAGTGCGAGACGATGTTCCTCGACGCGAAAGCGCGCCGCATTTTTCCGAATATATCGTACGGCGCGGGAAATGTCGTTAAGCGGCTGCATTTTAAGCGGCGCCATGCGCAGCATATCCGTCGTATAGGTCAGCACGAACGCGTTATAGCCTTTACTGTAAAACTTCCGCGCGACGGGTTCTCCCTCTGTCGGGCTGACCTCGGCATAGGCGCCTCCCGGCACGACCAGCATACAGGGTCTTAGGCTGGTATCCTCGTGCAGATAGGATGTAATCTTCGGAATAAAACCGCATCCGAATTCGTATGAATATTCTTCCGGTTTCCAGATTCGTTCCTCATTGGTTTCCATCGTGTTTCACTCCTTCGTCTCTCATAATTTACAGGATCACGTTCTGAGATCGCGTCTCCATCATTTGCTGCGGCATACCGAAGCGGTCATTTTTCCCGCTTCTCCATAAAGGCCGGCAGCGCCGCGGCGCCTTGTTCCGTAACCGGCTGAATCCACTTTCCGGAATACAGGTGTATCTGCATTAGAATATAGCGAATCGGCTCATCCACATAGCAGCAGAGGAAGATCGCCGTGTAGGACAGCTTCAGCGCAAAAGCGGAAATCAAAACACACGGGAGAACCATGGCATACATGAAAACGATTTCCAGCGTCGTTCCATAAACCGCGTCGCCGGAGGCGCGGTAGGTGTCGTTCTGCATCCAGTTTCCCATACGAATGACCGACACCGCGACATAGATCGCAAGGAACCGGACGCCGGCGCGGTAGGATTCGCCGGACAGGCCCATGTTCGTCAGAATCGGACGCCGCAGGCAGAACAGCAGGAATCCCACCGTAAAGATGATGCCGCTGCAGAGGTACACCATGCGCTTGGCCCGTTCAAACGCCGTATCGAGTTCCCCCGCTCCGACGCATTTGCCCACAAGAACCGAGGCCGCGTTGGAAAATCCGGCAAAAAAGCCGATGATCAGGCCTTCCAGCGTTCGAAACACCGCGATGGCGGCGATCACCTGCTCTGTCTGCCGGCCGAGCGTGACGTTGATGATCATATTGCCGATTCCGATCAGAAGCTCGTTGCAGATAATCGGAAAACACTTAATCAGATAGTTTTTAAGCTGGCCGCGGGTCCAGCGAAAATGGCTGCGGACCCGGAAAAGATACGG
>CAYUPA010000020.1:0-8985 GCA_964446565.1 uncultured Lachnospiraceae bacterium | reverse complement strand
GGGTAATGAACCCGGTACGCCATCAGGTAGATCGAGAGGAGATTGACCGCCGCCGCACAGACCGTCGCCAGAGCGGCGCCCTGGATTCCAAGGGCGGGAAAGCCAAAATGACCGTAGATAAAAATCCAGTTTAGACATAAATTTGTGGCAACCGAGGCAATGGAGGCGTATAACGGGATCCGCACCCGCTCCGTAGAGCGGAGGAGGCTGCTCATCGCCATCGCGAAGACCTGCATTATATAGGCGAACCCCACAATGCGAAGGTACCGTACGCCGACTTCCTGTATGGCGGTTTTATCCGTATAAATCCGCATGACCCAGCCTGGGGCCAGGATGGCCAGTCCGCTGAAAAGCAGCGCCACAAGCATCATCGAAACCCATGTCATGCCGTAAGACCGCTCGATTCCTTCGTCGTCCTTCGCGCCCCAGTACTGGGCGAAGAACAGCATGCCGCCGCCTACGAAGCCCCAGTAGCCTGAAAACATAAGGGATGAGAACTGCGAGCACAGGCCCAGCGCGCCTACCGCCACTTCGCCGAGCGGCGCGACCATCATCGTGTCGATCATGGACGCGGTGGTCGTTAAAAGGTTCTGCAAAGCGACGGGAATCGCGATGACCGCCAGATTTTTTAAAAACTCTTTCCATGCAAACGAAACCTGCCTTTGTTTTGCCATCGATTTTCTCCTGAAAAATGCTGCGATTGATATTATGGGCAAAAAGGAAGACCGCAAAGAAAGCTGTCACGAGTTCAAACCGCTGCAGGTACCGACCGGTAACGCTTTCCGGACTGTTCCTGACCGCTACAGGTACCGGCCGGTAACGCTTTCCGGACTGTTCCTGATGTCCTCAGGCGTCCCGCAGGCGACAACGCGTCCGCCTTGAATGCCGCCGCCAGGACCCATATCGATACAGTAATCCGCGTTCCGAATCACATCGAGATCATGTTCGATCACGATTACCGTGGCGCCATGCGCCGTAAGATTCCGGAATACGCCAAGCAGCACCTCGACATCCAGCGGATGCAGTCCGATAGTCGGTTCATCGAAAACGAATACGGTATCTTCCTGTCCGCGCCCCATTTCACCGGCCAGCTTCAGCCGCTGCGCCTCGCCGCCGGAAAGGCCCGGCGTCTCCTCGCCGAGCGTCAGATACCCCAGCCCCAGACTGCGCAGAACCGAAAGCTTCCGATATACGTTCGGGAGATCCTCACAGACTGAAATTGCCTCGTCAACGCTCATATCCATCAGTTCCGGCAGCGAACACGACACGCCGTTTTTCTTCGAACGGCGCCGAATCCGATAGCATTCTTTGGCGTAGCGGGAACCGTGGCACTCCGGACAGGGGATGTCCACATCCGGCAAAAACTGCACATCCAGGCTGACCGTTCCGGTCCCGTCGCAGACCGGGCAGCGAAGCCTGCCCGTATTATAGGAAAAATCGCCCGCTTTGCAGCCGAGCTGTTTCGCGTCCGGCGTCCGCGCATAAACTTTTCGGAGCTCATCGTGCACGTCGGCGTAGGTCGCGACCGTCGACCGCACATTGATTCCGATCGGCGACGCGTCGATCAGCCTGACATGGCGAATGCCGTCCGCACGGATACTCCGGATATGATCCGGCGGCTTTTCCCCGGCAGTCAGGCTCGCAATGGCAGGGATCAGGCTCTCAAGGATCAGCGTTGTTTTCCCGGAGCCGGAAACGCCTGTGACCGCGGTCAGGCGGCCTTTGGGAAACGTAACCTGAATCGGCTGCACCGTGTGAATCTTTCCCGTGGAAAGATAAATCGTTCCGCGCGCGAAAAGCTCCTCCGCTTTCAGCTTCTGTCGCGAAGCGACCGTTCTTTTGCCGGAAAAAAAGCATCCGATCTGCGAAGCGGGGTTCGAAGCAATCGCGGGGATGGTTCCCTCCGCGATCACGGTCCCGCCCTCGGCCCCGGCCTTTGGTCCAAGCTCGATCAGCCAATCGGCATGGGAAAGGATCTGCAGATCGTGATCGACCAACAGCACGGTATTCCCATCCGCGATGAGATCGTCCATCACGCCGGTCACTCCCTCAAGATTCCGGGGATGCAGACCGATTGACGGTTCATCCAGCACGTACAACACGCCGCTCGTACGGTTCCGCACGGCCCGGGCGAGCTGCATCCGCTGTCTCTCCCCGGTTGAAAGGGTCGACGCCTCCCGGTCCAGTGTCAAATACGAAAGTCCGAGGTCCATCAATCGTTTCGCGGTATGCTGAAACGACTCGCAGATGTTTGAGGCCATAGGCCGCATCGGTTCCGGCAGGGATTCCGGCACGCCCCGCACCCACTGCGCCAGGTCGGAAAGCGTCATCCGGCAGGCCTCGCCCAGCGTGATCCCCCGAATCTTCGGCGCGCGGGCGGCCTCTGACAGGCGAGTGCCTCCGCAATCCGGGCAGGGACCCGTTTTCAAAAACTTTTCCACGCGTTTCATGCCCTTTTCATCTTTCACGTGCGAAAGGGCGTTTTCTACGGTATAGACCGCATTAAAATATGTAAAATCCATCTCACCCGCCGCGTTTGTTTTTTCATTATGATACAGCAGATGATATTTATTCGCGGGACCGTGGAAAACCAGGTCTTTTTCCCTCTCCGACAGATCGCGGAACGGCACATTCGTGCGGATGTTCAGCTTGTCCCGGGCGATATCCTTCATCAGCGACCACATGAGCGTCTGCCATGGCGCGACCGCGCCCTCTTCGATCGTCAGCGAATCGTCGGGCACGAGGGTCGACTCATCCACCTCCCGAACCGTTCCCGTCCCGTCGCACCGTCTGCAGGCTCCCGTGGAATTAAAAGAAAGGTCCTCCGCGCCCGGTGCGTAAAAGACCGCGCCGCACTCCGGGCACACAAGCTCGCGTCCGGCCGCCACATTCAGCGAAGGCGCGACATAATGCCCGTTCGGACAGCGGTGCGAGGCCAGCCGGGAAAACATCAGGCGAAGATTGTTCAAAAGCTCCGTTCCCGTCCCGAATGTGCTGCGAATTCCCGGAACGCCCGGACGCTGCCTGAGCGCAAGCGCGGCGGGAACATACAGCACTTCGTCGACCTGCGCCCGTTCCGCCTGCGTCATGCGCCGTCTGGTATAAGTCGAGAGCGATTCCAGATACCGCCTTGAACCCTCCGCGTACAGTACGCCAAGAGCCAGCGACGATTTTCCCGAACCGGAAACACCCGCGACGGCGACGATTCTGTGCAGCGGAATGTCCACATCGATATTTTTCAGATTATGCACCCGTGCCCCTCGTACCTGAATATACGCCGGTTCACTGCTTCTTTCCATAAAAAATCCCCTCTGTATTTTCCGCTCTACCTCGCGGCGCCGTCATTTTCATCCATATCGTAATCTTCTAAAAAAGAATGTCTTTTCCCGTTTTGCTTATATTGAATGACCGAATGTAAATTCACGTTCTCCACGCTGCGGAAAATATTGCTTTCCACATACGGATTAGTTCGTTTTAACGAGCGAATCAGCTGCTTGATTTCCTGTCTTTTGGACCTCTCCCCGCCATCGTCCGGGAAAGGGCCGGAATACTTACAGGCGCACTGGAGAAACCGAAGGCCGTTAGCGTCCCGCCAGGCTTTTATGGCATCCTCCCGAACGAGATACAGAGGCCGAATCAGCTCCATTCCTTCAAAATTCGTACTGTGAAGCTTCGGCATCATCGTCTGAATCTGCGCTCCATAGAGCATTCCCATCAAAATCGTTTCAATGACGTCGTCGTAGTGATGGCCGAGAGCGATTTTATTGCAGCCGGATTCACGGGCGAACCGATACAGATAGCCCCTGCGCATCCGCGCGCAGAGGTAGCAGGGCGATTTGCCGACCGCATAGACCGAATCAAAAATTGAAGTTTCAAAAATTTGAATCGGAATATTCAAAATTCTCGCGTTTTCCTCAATCTGTGCCCGGTTCTCCGGGCTGTACCCGGGGTCCATGACAATGTAACGCACAGAAAACTCAAATTTATTGTGCCGCTTCAACTCCTGAAAGCATTTTGCCATCAGCATGGAATCCTTGCCGCCGGAAATGCAGACCGCAATCCGGTCTCCGGGCTTCACAAGCTCGTAGGTGACAATTGCTTTCGCGAACCGGGACCAGATCGTTCTCTTAAATTTTTTTCGAAGGCTCTCCTCGGCTTCCCACGCGGCGTCCCGTACAGGACCGGAGGCGGAGGCCTGCGTCCCTTCATCTTCTGAAATCCGCATAAGCCGTTTTCGTTTTCTTACAGTGTAATCGCATCAAGGGCCTGGACAAGATCCGCGATCAGATCTTCCTTATCCTCCAGACCGCAGGACAGGCGGATCAGCCCGGCCGGAACGCCGGCCGCCTCCAGCTGCTCCTCCGTCATCTGACGATGCGTCGAGGTCGCCGGGTTCAGACAGCAGGTCCTCGCATTCAGATTCTTCATGAACGTCTCCGCGGCGGCTTTTCCTCCTTTCAGCTCGAAGGATACGACTCCGCACCCTCCGTGCGGAAGATATTTCTGCGCGCGTTCATAATATGGATCCGTTTTCAGGCCGGAATAACTCACGGATTTTACCTTGGGATGCGCGGCCAGAAACTCCGCGGCCGCCTGTCCGTTTTCAACGTGCCTTGGCATTCGCACATGCAGCGATTCCAATCCGAGGTTCAGATAGAAAGCGTGCTGAGGCGACTGAATACACCCGAAATCGCGCATCAGCTGCGCGGTCGCCTTGGTAATAAACGCGCCCTCCCTGCCGAACTTCTCCGCGTAGGTAATTCCGTGATAGGACGCATCCGGCGTGCAGAGGCCCGGGTATTTATCCGCGTGGGCCATCCAGTCAAACTTTCCGGCATCCACGATCGCGCCGCCGACAGCGGCGCCGTGTCCGTCCATGTACTTGGTTGTGGAATGCGTCACGATATCCGCGCCCCATTCTATCGGCCGGCAGTTGACCGGCGTTGGAAACGTATTATCCACAATCAGAGGGACACCGTGCGCGTGAGCGGCTTTCGCGAACCGTTCGATATCGAGTACCGTAAGAGCCGGATTTGCGATCGTTTCGCCGAAGACCGCCTTGGTATTGCTCTTAAACGCGGCCTCCAGTTCCTCATCCGTGCAGTCGGGAGAGACAAAGGTCGCGGAAATTCCCATTTTCGCCATGGTCACGGAGATCAGGTTATAGGTTCCGCCGTAAATGGTAGAAGAGGAAACGATATGACTTCCTGTTTCGCAGATATTGAACAGCGCCATGAAATTGGCGGCCTGTCCCGACGACGTCAGCATTGCCGCGGTACCGCCCTCAAGAGCCGCGATTTTCGCGGCGACACTGTCGTTCGTCGGATTTTGCAGACGGGTATAAAAATAACCGTTCGCTTCCAGATCAAACAGCTTTCCCATGTCCTCGCTGGTTTCATAGCGAAACGTCGTGGACTGCACGATCGGAATCTGCCGCGGTTCCCCGTTGCCCGGTGTATAGCCGCTCTGTAAACATTTCGTTCACATTCCATATTCGCTCATACTGTGTTCCTCTTTCGTCCTTATAATGCAGCCGGCGGTCCCGCCGGGAGCCGGTATTGCATCCTCGCCTGCCGGCTTCCGGTTCCAGCGGTTCGGTCCGGTTCAATACAGCGGATACTTTTCAAGCAGAAGACGGACCCGCTCTCTGCACTGCCCTTTCGACGCGTCCGGGTGCTCCACCGTTTCGTTGATAATATCGGCGATCTCGACCATATCGGCTTCCCGCATCCCCCGGGTCGTCACAGCGGGCGTTCCCAGACGCACTCCGCTCGTCACAAAGGGTTTCTGCGGGTCAAAGGGGATCGCGTTCTTATTGCAGGTAATCCCCACCTCATCCAGCGCTTTCTCCGCCTCTTTCCCGGTGATTCCCTTGCTCCGAAGATCCACGAGCATCAGATGATTGTCCGTACCTCCGGAAACGATGGTAAACCCTCGCTCCATAAGGGCATCCGAGAGCGCCTTTGCGTTCTTTATGACCTGTTTCTGATAGTCCGTAAAGGACGGCTCCAGCGCTTCCTTAAAGCAGACCGCCTTCGCCGCGATAACATGGCAGAGCGGGCCGCCCTGGATTCCCGGGAAAACCGCCTTGTCGATGGCCTTCGCGTACTTCTCTTTGCACAGAATCATGCCGCCGCGCGGCCCGCGAAGCGTCTTATGCGTCGTCGTCGTTACGACGTCCGCGTACGGCACAGGGCTTGGATGCTGACCGGCGGCGACAAGACCGGCGATATGGGCCATATCCACCATCAGCAGCGCGCCCGCCTTATCCGCAATTTCGCGAAAACGCGGAAAATCAAGAATCCGGGAATAGGCGCTCGCTCCGGCGACGATCAATTTTGGCCGGGCTTCCATCGCAATTTGTTCCACTTCATCATAATCGATGCGGCCGCTCTCCTCGCTCACGCCGTAGCTTACGATATGATACTGCAGACCGGAGACGTTGACAGGGCTGCCATGCGTTAAATGGCCGCCGTGGGCAAGATTCATCCCCAGAATTGTGTCGCCCGGCTTTAAGAAGGCAAGATATACCGCAAAATTCGCCTGCGAACCGGAGTGCGGCTGCACGTTGGCGTGCTCCGCGCCGAACAGTTCCTTCGCGCGGTCGATCGCAAGGCGCTCGCTTACGTCGACGAACTCGCACCCTCCGTAGTAGCGCCTGCCGGGGTAGCCCTCTGCGTATTTATTGGTGAGAGGACTGCCCATCGCCGCCATGACCGCCTTTGAAACAAAATTCTCCGAAGCGATCAGCTCAATTTTACAGTTTTGCCGGTTGACTTCACTGGCGATCGCCTCCGCGATTTCCGGATCGGTTTCCCGTATTTTTTCAAAATCGTACATGCCGTTTTCCTTTCGTTACAATCCGCGGCAGCGGCGCCGCTTTTACCGCGCAATAATATTGATAATGCGTCCCGGAACGTAGACGACCTTCACGATCTGTTTGCCGTTTAATAAACCGGCGAACCGCCCGTTCTCCCGCACGGCCGCAAGCGCCTCGTCCTGGCCGGCATTCTTCGCAACCCGGACCGTTCCTCTGGACTTGCCCGAAAGCTGCACCGCGATCTCGACCGTCGCTTCAACCGTCTTTTCCTCGTCATAGTCCGGCCAGGGCTGCCTGTACAGACGCCCTTCCGCAACCTCGCTCCAAAGCTCCTCGGTAATATGCGGGGCCGCCGGATTCAGAAGGATCAGGAATGTTTTCCACTCGTCCTTCGTAATGGTCTCCGCCGTGCTGAAATCGTTCAGAAGCGCCATCAGGGCGGCGATCGCCGTGTTGAACTTCATCCCCTCGTAATCCTGGCTGACCTTCTTGATCGTGCGGTGCATGGCCGTTTCGAACCGCGCGGAATATCCGGTTTCCTCCGTCACGCTGTCCTTCATCTTCCAAACGCGGTCAAGGAACCGTCTGCATCCCCTGACGCCGTTCATCGACCAGGGGACAGCCTTTTCAAAATCGCCGATGAACATTTCATACAGGCGCATCGTATCCGCGCCGTATTGCTCGATAATATCGTCGGGATTGATCACATTGCCGCGGGATTTGGACATCTTCTCCCCGTTCTCGCCAAGAATCATGCCGTGCGAAGTCCTCTTCTGGTATGGCTCCGGCGTCGGCACAACGCCGATATCATAGAGAAACTTGTGCCAGAAACGGGAATACAGCAGATGCAGCGTCGTGTGCTCCATCCCGCCGTTATACCAGTCCACCGGACTCCAGTACTCCATATTCTTCCGGCTTGCGAGCTCCCTGTCGTTATGCGGGTCCATATACCGCAGATAATACCATGAGGAGCCGGCCCACTGCGGCATCGTGTCCGTTTCCCGGCGCGCCGGATGTCCGCATACCGGACAGGTGGTGTTGATCCAGTCTTCCATGGAGGCAAGCGGCGATTCGCCGTCTGGCCCCGGCTCGTAGCTTTCGACATCGGGGAGCACGAGCGGCAGGTCCTCCTCCTTAAGCGGCACATATCCGCCGCAGTGTTCGCAGTATACGACCGGAATCGGTTCGCCCCAGTACCGCTGTCTGGAAAAAACCCAGTCGCGCAGCTTGAAGTTGACCTTTTTCTCTCCAAGCCCGCGCTCGCTCAGCCATTCGGTAATCGCCTTTTTGGCCTCCGCCACGCTCATGCCGTTCAGGAAGCCGGAATTGATCATCGTTCCGGTCTCGATATCCGTAAAGGCTTCTTTCTCAACATCGCCGCCCGCGACAACCTCAATGACCGGGAGGCTGAACTTCTTCGCAAACTCCCAGTCGCGGGTATCGTGAGCCGGCACCGCCATGATGGCGCCTGTGCCGTAGGACATCAGAACATAGTCGGAAATCCAGACCGGAATCGCGGCCCCGTTAACCGGATTCACCGCGGTAATGCCCTTAAGCTCCACGCCGGTCTTGTCCTTTGAAAGCTCCGTGCGTTCAAAATCCGACCGGGACGCTGCGAACCTGCGGTACGCAGCGACCTCGTCATAATTCGCAATCTGATCTTTCCATTCCTCGATATAAGGATGCTCCGGGGACAGGACCATGTACGTCGCGCCGAAAAGCGTATCGGGCCGCGTCGTGAAGATTCGCAGATTCCTGTCGTTTACCTTAAAATCAACCTCCGCGCCTTCCGAACGCCCGATCCAGTTCTTCTGCTGCGTCTTAACGCTATCGATATAATCCACCTCGTCCAGATCGTCGATCAGACGCTGCGCGTAGGCGGTGATCTTCAGCATCCACTGGGACTTCATACGGCGCACGACCTTGCTGCCGCAGCGCTCGCAGACGCCGTTTACAACCTCCTCGTTCGCGAGGCCGACCTTGCAGGACGTGCACCAGTTGATCGCCATCTCCTTCTTGTACGCAAGACCGTGTTTGAACAGCTGCAGGAAAATCCACTGCGTCCACTTATAGTACGAAGGATCACTGGTGTTAATCTCGCGGCTCCAGTCGAAGGAAAGGCCAAGCGCCTGCGCCTGCGCCTTAAAACGGGCGATATTATTCCG
>CAYUPA010000019.1:710-13778 GCA_964446565.1 uncultured Lachnospiraceae bacterium | reverse complement strand
GGAGGACTGCCGATCCACATTATGCAGTTCTCCGGATTCACACTTTTATGCCGTACCTGTTGCCTGGGTTCTTATGGAATAGGAACACCTCACGCCCGTACATATTCTTTTGAGGAGATTTCAGCCGCGATCTTCTTCCCCGGCTGCCGCGCCCGCCTTTTCAAGCCCGCGGACAAACTCGAGACTTTGCGGGCGGATTCCCGTATGAAGGGTCATATAGTGCCGAACCAGTTCAACAAGCTCGTCTTCGATTTCCGGTGTCACGGAAAACGAATAGACTTTGGAAAGCGGCGCGTCGGTGATGTACTGAAGCGCGGCCACGCTGCCGGGGTGGATCGGGCGGACGAAGTCTTTCCCGCCTGCGCAGGCGGGACAAAGCAGCCCGCCTTTTTCGGCGGAGAAGAACCACCCCTGCCCTGCTCCCTCGCGAATACCCTGCGATACGTCTGCCGAGACATCCCGAACCGCATCAGACAACGGCTCATCCGCGGCACAATCCGACGGATTCCGCGCAGCGTACCTCGCCGGATTCCCCACAGCGCATATCGCCGGATTCCCCGCAGCGCATATCGCCGGATTCCCCGCAGCGCATATCG
Organism: uncultured Lachnospiraceae bacterium; assembly: GCA_964446565.1. Lineage (GTDB taxonomy): Bacteria > Bacillota > Clostridia > Lachnospirales > Bianqueaceae > CAYUPA01. The sequence continues at coordinate 13,182 of CAYUPA010000019.1, read as the reverse complement.
CCGGATTACGCTGCGCGTAATCCGATAGATTACCCTTTGGGTAATCGCATAGATTACCCAAAGGGTAATCTATTAAACACCGCGCGCACCGGTGCAGTTCGGGACGGAACCCGCTGTCGGAGACGAGGCGCATCATAAAGGTAAGACTGATCAGCCTGTAATCGGCTCTCTCCTTTTTGCAGAGCGAAAGCCCCTTAAGGAAGAGGTCCATCAGTTTCGAATTGTCCTCGCCGTCCAAGGAGAAGTCCCTTGCCATCTCCGCCATCAGCGACGCGTAGGCGACGGCTTCGATGCGGGTCCGAATTTCATAAAAGCTGTCGAGAAGCTCCGCTTCCCGGATATAGTAAAATGTTTTCCCCTTGTCGAGCACAAAATCGCTGCAGCAGAAAAGCTGGGCGCAGGAGGCGCTGCGGGATTTCGCGCTTTTTGCGCCTTTCGCCAATACGGGAATCTTTCCCATTTCCCGAGTCAGCACCGTCAGCCTTTTGTCCTTGTCCCCCATGGATGCCTCGCCGATTACGATCCCGCGAATCTTAAGCGCAGCCACCATTCCTCTCCCTTCATCTCAGCCACATTCCTCTCTCTTCAATTCAACCACGTCTTCTCCCGTTTTCCGTCTTATCCTCTTCCGGCTTCGCCCGTCTCATCCTTTCCCAGCCGCCGTTTTTTCGGTCCGATATTCCGCTTTCACACCCGGCCGCTTCGGATGCCGCCTGTCGGGTCATAGCCGAAATTGCGGACCTGATACTCGCTGTCGCGCCAGCGGCTCTTCACCTTGACCCAGAGTTTCAGATTGACTTTGATCCGGAAAAAATGTTCCATTTCGCGGCGCGCCTGCATACCGATTTCCTTAATGGTACGCCCCTCCCTGCCGATGATAATCGGCTTGTGCGAATCCTTCTCGCAGACGATCGTTGCGTATACATCCAGAAGATCCGGGTTTTGACGTTCCCTAAACTGGTCGATAACGACGGCAATGCCGTGCGGCACCTCCTGATCGAGAACATACAGCGCCTTCTCGCGAATGAATTCCGCGGCAAGCTGCCGCTCCGGCTGATCCGTCGTCATATCCGGCGGAAACGCCGGCTCGCCCTCCGGAAGACAGCGGAAGATCAGCTGAAGGAGCGTATCCACATTCGTTCCCTCATAGGCGCTGACAGGCACGATCTCGGCAAAAGGAAACAGCCTGTCGTATTCCGGTACGGTTTTCAGCATTCTGTCGTCGTGCACCGTGTCAATTTTGTTAATCACGAGAAATACTTTCTTTTTCGGATTCAGGGACTGGATGATGGAAAGATCAAGCCTGCCGGGCATCGCCGGCTCCACCAGAAAAAGCACCAGATCCATGCCTTCGAGCGCCGACATGGCGGCGTTCACCATATATTCGTCGAGCTTATGCTGCGGACGGTGGATGCCCGGCGTATCCACAAAGGCGATCTGCCCCGGCTCCGCGTTATAGATACATTCGATCCGGTTGCGCGTCGTCTGCGGCTTGGCGGAAGTGATCGAATATTTTTCTCCCATAATCCGGTTGAGCAGCGTAGACTTGCCGACGTTCGGCTTCCCGATGATGGAAACAAATCCAAATTTCATACTCTCTTCCCGCTTTCCGCTAAATGGCCTTCTCCAATACGTCAAAGAGCTGCCGGTTGTCCTTTAGCTTCGTTTCGCTCCCGTACACGCAGAGATGCTTTCCGCTTGCCGTCTCCTCGAGCGTCCCCGCGAGCGCCCGGATATCCTCGACTGTGGTCGCGAGCACCTCGTCCCGAAGCTGCTGCAGCATGTTGTTCGTGATGTGGTTCAGATACATGCCAAGCGTCATGCTGTCCTTCATGGATGCGGTCATCGGATGCGAAATATCACTGATGGTCCCGATGATGTAGGAATCCATTTCCTCCGGCGTACAGTCGAAATTCCGCACATAATCAAGGAGATTCCGATAGACCTCGAGCGTTTCCGTAAGCCCGGGATCGCGGTAGGAGACGATATACCATGTCCCGAGACGGCTCACGCCGGTCATGCAGCCGTACGCGCCGCCGAGTACGCGGACGTTGTTCCAAAGATAGTCGTTGCTCAGAATTGAACGCAGAACCAGCATGGACCCGCTGTACGGCTCCGAGAAGGCGCCGGCCACGCCGACATATTGAACCTGCGCGGAGCTTAAATAACCAACATTTCCGCTCCGGATTCCGACATTCCCGCTCCATGGCCCGTCCTTTTCGCTCTCCGGTCCGTCATCTTCGCCCTGCGGCTCGTCCTTTCGCTCCTCTCCGTCTGTCCCGTCCGCGGAAGGGAAGGCGCGGAGCCAGTCCGAAAGCGCCCGGTCCGCCTCTTCGACCGTACTGTCCTCCTGCGTGATATGCAGGAGCAGCCGGTCTTTTGTAAAGATGGAGCGGCACAGCCGTTCCATCTTCCGGCAGACCGTCTCCGCGCTGCCGCCGAAGGACGTATCGAGTTCCTGCAGCGCTTTATAGTACTCCATGCCCTGCGTATAGTCCTTAAAGGCGGACCCCGGATCGACGCAGGCGAGGGCGCGGTTCAGCGCGATTACGTGGCCCATGCCGGGAAGGCGCATCGCCTGATGCGAGGCAATCTCGCTGATTCGGTCCTGCAGACGTTTCTGATCCGTAAAAAGGGTCTGCGTCAGCTGCTCGCCCATCAGGTCGAGCATGGCCGGAAGCTCCGAAGAAAAGCACTTGCCGGTCACCTTAAAATACGGCTGATACGCCGGGAGTACGGACTGGGCAACGTGGATGCTCATCCCAATGCCGCCGGTATGGAAGTTTACGGCATTGCCCAGCTCCTCGCGGGTATGCCGTCCTGTATCGAGGCTGCCCAGGATTTCGCAGAGCATCGAAACATACGGTATGTCCTCCTGCCGGACCCGGTCGATCGGAAACAGGAGCGTCACATAGACGATTCCGTTCGTCTTGTCGATATAGCGCAGCAGCGTATTGCCGCTTAGCTTCGTCACGGTATAGGAATAGGTTTCACAGGCCGGATCGATATCGGAGAGGGCAAGCCTTGGAATGGTTCGAAGCGCCTCCTCCGTTTCCCCGGCCTGCTGGAAGGCCTTAAGGTCCTCGTTCTGCGCTTTCAGTTCCCGCTTTTCCTCCTCGCTCATGGAAGAGAGTTTCGCAGCCAGTTCTTTTTTCAGTTCCGCTTCCCTGCGGGCCGCAAGGCCCGGCTCCGCCGCGAGCGTATAGATCAGCGCGTGCGGATTCTCGAGCACTATCTGCTTCAAAAGCTGTTCGAAATAGCCTGCCTGCGCCTTTTTGCGCAGCGCGGCGAAAACCTCGTCATAATGCAGCAGCTTCATCGGGCTCTCGTCGTGCATCCATGAATCCATGCAGGTGATCGCGTAGATCAGGCCGGTCGGCGTCGATCCGTAGTCGCCCTCCCGCAGGTGGAATTCAAACCGGTTAAGCGCTCCCTCCACCATCTCGCGGCGAAAGCCGTTCCTCACGAGGCTGTCCGCGACGCTTCGCACCGTTTTCACGAAAAGCGCTTCCTTTTCCGGGTCCGCGTCCTTGACGACGATGCTGAAGCAGGGCTGCAGGATACTGTTGTCAATGACGCCAAAGACATCGTCTCCGATGCCCGCGTCCTGCAGCGCCGTTTTAAGCGGCGCTCCCTCCGTCTCAAGAAGCATGTATTCAAGAATGTCGCTGGCATAGTACTGCAGAGGGTCCATCACCGGGCCGTATGCCGTACTGTAGCTTAGATAGGCTTTTCCCTCGTCCTCTTCGGACGCGGCAGGATAGACGCCCCGTACCGTCTTCGGGCCTGCAAACGGCTTTTGCCAGTTCTGCGCGAAGGAGACGCCGGAATTTTCCATTTTCCCGAGATAGCGCTCATCAAGAAAACGAAGGTGCTCTTCCATATCGCCGTCCCCGTAAATGAAGATATAGCTGTTGGACGGCTGATAATGCGAGCGGTAATAGGCGAGAAAATGCTCGTAATCGAGCGTCGGAATCGAGTCCGGATCGCCGCCGGATTCAAAGCTGTAGGGCGTGTCCGGATAGAGTTCCTTCTTGATGCGGCTTTCCAGAAGCTCCTCCGGCGAGGAAAAGGCGCCCTTCATTTCATTATAGACGACGCCCTTGACGCTCAGTTCCGAAAGGTCGTCCGAAATCTCATAATGCCAGCCTTCCTGCATCAGCGTGCGGGGGTCCTTTAAAATGGCAGGATGGAACACCGCGTCCATATAGACGTCCATGAGATTCAGAAAATCCTGATCGTTCTGGCTGGCTACCGGGTACATCGTTTTATCCGGATAGGTCATTGCGTTCAGAAACGTATTCAGGGACCCCTTGGCAAGCTGAATGAACGGGTCCTTGAGCGGATACTTCTCCGAACCGCAGAGGACGCTGTGCTCCAGAATGTGCGGAATGCCGCTGTCGTCTTCCGGAGGCGTACAGAACGAAATGCTGAACACCTTGTTATTATCGTTTTTGTTGCTTAGATAGAAAACCTGCGCACCGCTCCGGTCATGCTGAAAAAGATAGCCCTCCGAAGAAATTGCCCGAATCGTCTGATGCTCCCGCAACGTATACCCTTTCATCGTTTCCTCCTGATAACGCCGTTACCGGCTGTAATAGTACGCTAATAAACTGTATACGATCGGAACGGCCGGGTGGCTCTTCGCGCCGTTTTCCACGAGAACCGTAATCGCGATATCGCTCCTGCCGTTCACCTTCGTATACCCTGTGAACCATGAGTGTTCTTCCTGCGTGTCGTCAATCTGCGCTGTGCCGGTCTTCCCGTAGACCTTGCAGCTGGAAAACCCGGAAAGCGACGCCGCGGTGCCGCGCTGCACGACGCCTTCCATCAGCGATTCCAGATACGCCGCCTCCGCCTGCGTCATCATTTTCGAATCATAGAGCCTTGGCAGATTCTTCTCCGCCGTCTGGCCTTCAGGCGTTACGATGGAATCGACAAGATACGGCGCGTAGAGCATCCCCTGATTCGCGACGGCGGAAGTGATCAGATTCATTTGAAACGGCGTAATTTCGCTTTCTCCCTGTCCGATCGCGGTCTCGCCGACCATCTGCACCGTATCCCCGTTTTTAACCACGACGCGCGAAACGCTGAGCGGCAGGATGAAATCGACGGGCCGGTTGATATACAGGGACTCCGCCGTTTTACGGAGAGCGTCCCCTCCGATCGCAAGGCCCGCGTTCGCGAAAAAGGTATTGCAGGAATTCGCGAACGCGTCCGGGATGGTCTGTGCGCCGTGCGCCGTGTGGTTGTAACAGGGCAGCACAGACTTCCCAAGCGGGGTTTCGCCTACGCAGGTATAAGTATAGGTATTGATGTCCTTTTTATAGCGGTACAGGGCAAGGCTGGTAACGATCTTAAACGTAGAGCCCGGCGGATACCGTCCCTGCGTCGCGCGCGCGTACAGCGGGCTGTCCGGGTCGTTGGACAGCGTGTCCCAGTTCTCAGAAACCGTATTCGGATCGTAGGAAGGGGACGAGACCAGCGTAAGAATTTTCCCTGTGCCGGGTTCGCTGATCACGACGGCGCCCCTGTACCCGTCCATCAGCGAATACGCCGCTTGCTGCAGCTCGCCGTCGATCGTCAGGACCGCGTCCTTTCCCCGAATATCGTCATCGCCGATCAGATACCGCAGATCATCCTTGAGACCGGACCTTGAGAGAAGCGCCTCGTTCAGTTCCAGTTCGAGGCCGGTTTTGGTCCGCGCCGAATAGCCTGTAACATGGGCGAAGACCGCGCCATAGGGATAGACGCGGGTTCTGGTTCCGTCTTCTTCGACCCTGGTTTCGGCAAGAACATTGCCCGCCGAATCCAGAATGCGGCCCCGGATATAGTGCGATTCTTCCTCCGCAAGACGCGGATTGTAGGCGTTGCTGCGGATTGAGGCGCTGTCAAAGAGCAGGGTTTTCCCAAGAAAACCAACCATGGCGACCGTCAGAACGACAAAGAGAATCCGAATCGTCCGCAGGGCGCCGCGATTCGGCCCGCGGCCCGCTGTGAGCCGTTTTCTGTCCGGGTCCGTCTTAAAAATCGAACGGAGTGTCGATCGCGTCTTCCGGCTTCTGGGGGTCTTTCTTTCCTCCGCCGCCTCCATGGTTTCCATAGCCGCCGTTCCTGTCGTTTCGGCCGTTCCTGTCGTATTCGTCGTTCCGACCGTCTCTGTCATTCCGGCCGCCCCTGTCGTCTTCATCATCCCAGCTGTCCCTGTCGTCTTCGTCGTTCCAGCCGTCCCCGTCGTCTTCTTCGTAATCGTCGAATTCTTCGTATTCGTCGTATTCTTCGTATTCGTCGTCTTCCTGCGTTTCGTCTTCCTCTTCCTCCTCATTCTCTTTGATCTCCGGCGGATAGGTCGACCGGATGATGCCCTGCACGACCGCCATGGAAACGAACGTGGAAATCATCGAACTTCCGCCGTAGCTGATGAACGGCAGCGTCACGCCGGTCAGCGGAATCAGCTTGATCGCGCCGCCGATATTGATAAAGGTCTGCGCCATGAACAGAATGCCAAAGCCGAGAAGCAGCGTCCTCTTCTGGGCCTGTTTTTCATGCTCGGCGTACTTCAGCACCGTGACGGCGAGGGTCCCGTAGAGGATGATCAGGAGGCTCACGAAGATGCCGCCGAACTCCTCGGCGATCGCCGAGAAGATCATATCTGTCGTATTGACCGGAATATAGGTGGGCAGGCCCTTATAAAGCCCGGACCCGAACCAGCCGCCGCCCGTGATGGCAAACAGCGAATGGGCGATCTGATACCCGCCGTCAAAAATATCGGCCCACGGGTTGAGCCATGCCTCCACGCGTACCCGGACGTGTGGAACGAGCCGAAAGGCGGCGTAAGCCGCCGCCGCGGCGAGGAAAAGCCCGCCCCAGAGGATGGCGGCGTTTCCGATATATTCATAGGTAAGAAGCCAGAACAGAAGGCCAAACAGGAGAAGACCGCCGAGGTCGTTCTGCTTCAGCAGCACCAAAGCCAGAAAGCCGGTCACGCAGGCGGCAAAGGCAAATCTGCGGAAGGACCGCTTTTTCGCATACAGAAAGGCAAGGAAAAACACGTAGGATATCTTGACAAATTCCGAAGGCTGAAACGTAAATCCATGAATGTCTACCCAGTTCAGCGCGCCGCCGCTCTGGTAGGGGAACAGAAACGGAAGCACGATCAGCAGCCCGCAAAAGGCCGCGAAAACACTGGACGGAATCCGGTATATCCAGTTCTTCCGCATTACAGCCAGAATCACGTTGACGAGCACCAGACAGAAAAGAAGCCACCGGACCTGCCGCACGGCGACCGAGGAGCGAAGGCGCCACAGCATCGTAAGACCGACGACGAGCAGCATCCAGATTCCGTTCCACAAAAGCCGGCTCGTTCCCTTGTGCACCGTGATCGTGAGAATGTGCATGACGAGCAGACCCCCGCCCGTCAGGGCAAGATACAGCGCGCAGTTTGCAGCGTCCCCTTCGTTCCGCAGGGTCTCCAGGAGGATCGTTCCCGCGCCAAGCAGGAAAAACACGGCGACCGTAAAATACTGATAATTGGCCATTTCCCACGTCCTGCGCCGCGAGGGAAGGCGTCTGAACGAATAGAAGGCGCCCAGAATAAAAATCAGCATCAGGGCGATATAGACAAAGCGCGACAGGCTCAGGATCAGAGTAAGCACCGGCTGCCTCCCTTTACGCGAGGCGAATCTGTTCCGGCGCTTCCTCAGGCGGCAGCTCGCGGTGGAAATAGCGAAGGCAGCTCTGCGTCACGGCGCGGCCCCTCGGTGTGCGCTGCAAAAAGCCCTTCTGCATCAGATACGGCTCTACGACGTCCTCAATCGTACCGGCATCCTCGCCGATCGCGGCGGCCAGCGTTTCCAGTCCCACGGGCCCGCCGCCAAACAGATCGATCATGGACAGAAGCATTTTCCGGTCCATCGGATCCAGCCCGTTTTCGTCCACCTTCAGCGCGTCAAGCGCGTACCGCGCCGCCTCGAGCGTAATCGCGCCGTCAAACTTCACCTCGGCGAAGTCCCGCACGCGCTTTAAGAACCGGTTCGCAAGCCGCGGCGTGCCCCGGGACCTGCGCGCGATCTCCCTCGCGCCCTCCGGATCGATGGCGATGCCCAGGGCCGAGGCCGAGCGGGTTACGATCTCCATGAGTTCCTCCGTCGTGTAATACTCCATGTGATAGGTCATGCCGAACCGGTCCCTAAGCGGGGCGGATAAGAGACCCGCCCTTGTCGTCGCGCCGATCAGCGTAAACTTCGGCAGCTCAAGACGGATGGATTTGGCGGAGGGTCCCTTGCCGATCATGATATCGATCGCGTAATCCTCCATCGCCGGATAGAGGATTTCCTCTACCATGCGGTTCAGCCTGTGAATTTCATCGATAAACAGGATGTCGCCCTGCGAGAGATTGTTAAGAATCGCCGCCATATCGCCGGGCCGCTCAATCGCCGGGCCGGTCGTAATCTTAATATGCACGCCCATCTCCTGCGCGATGATGCCGGCGATCGTCGTTTTCCCCAGCCCCGGCGGACCGTAAAACAGCGCGTGATCCAGCGGCTCGCCCCTTTTTTTCGCAGCCTCTATAAAAACCCGCAGGTTCCGCTTCACCTCGTTCTGTCCAATATAATCTTCAAAACGCAGAGGGCGGAGGTTCTTTTCCAGTTCCGCTTCCTCCGCGGAAACTGCCGTATCCACGATGCGGTCAAACTGATCCAGTTGGTCCATTAAACCGTCCATAGCGGCCTCCATCCTATAAAATCGCAAGCTGCTTAAGCCCCTCTCGAATCAGACCCTCGAGGTCGCCCCGCGAAATCAGCTCTTCAAGGCCAGGAATCCTGCGCACCGCGTCCGCGGCCTGCGCGTGCGTATAACCGAGCGCCTCGAGCGCCTGCACGGCCTCCGCGAGAGCGGCGGGCTCCGAACCCGCGGGGGATGCGGCCTCAGGCAGCGTCTCGTCTCCGGTTTCGGACGGCCGGCCCGATCTGACCTTATCCTTCAAGTCGACGATGATGCGCTGCGCCGTCTTCGTCCCGATGCCGGAAACCTTCGTAAGCGCCTTATAATTGCCCTGCGCGATCGCGAAGGCGATCTCCCCGACGCCAAGCTCGCTCAGAATGGCCAGCGCATTTTTGGGGCCGATTCCGTTGACATTGATCAGCATCTTAAACAGGTCCAGCTCCTCCGCGTCAAGAAAGCCGTACAGCTGCATCGCGTCCTCCCGCACCGAAAAATACGTATGAAGCAGGATTCCGTGGTCGATGCCGATTCGAAGCAGCGCTTCGTTCACCGGCGTAAAGACGCGCAGCCCGATTCCGTTTACATCGACGACGGCGCTGTTCTCCTCAATGCGCCGTAAAACGCCCTCCACATAGGCAATCATAGCTTCCTCCCGCAGTGACAATCTTTTTAAGCGGCCTGTCGTTCCGGTCAAACGGCAGTTCGCGTACAATCTGTTCTTCAAAGGCGGCGCCGACGGAAAAAAGAGGATGGCGCGCAAGATAGGCGTCATAATACCCGCCGCCGTAGCCAAGCCGCAGCCCGTCCGGCGAAAAGGCAAGGCCCGGCGCGATGAGAAGCGCGCCTGCGTCAGGCTTTATAACCGCCGTTTTACGCCGCGGCACAAGGGTCCCAAAGAGCCCCTTCTCAAGCGGCTCGCCGCGCCGCCATGGGAAAAACTCCATCGCCCCGTCCCGCCAGGCGACGGGAATCCCGATGATTTTCCGATCCGCCTCCGCCGCGCGAATCAGCCCGGTCAAGTCGAGTTCCGTGCCGAGCGCGAGATACAGGAGGAGCGTACCCGCCCTTTCATACTCTTCACTCGCCCGAATCGCCCGGCAGACGGCCTGCTCCTGCTCCTCCCGGCTGCGGATCCGTTTGCGCGCCTCTTTCATCCGCGCGCGCAGTTCGGCTTTTGTTTCCATACGCGGCCTCTTTTCCCGCCACATACCCGGAGCTCCACGCCCACTGCAGATTGTAGCCTCCGCAGTCGCCGTCAATATCCAGCACCTCGCCCGCGAAATACAGCCCGTCGTACCGGACGGAAGCGAGGCGGTCCGTCACCTCCCGCCGGTGGATGCCGCCGGCCGTGACCTGCGCGTCGCGAAACCCGGCGTCGCCCCGGACCGGAAGGACCCAGCCCTTCAGAAAGGCGGCGATTCGCCTGATTTCCTCTTCCCGCAGGGACGAAGCGCTGCGGCTCTTCTCAATTCCGCAGACGAGCAGCATCACGGGAATCATTTTCTTATGCAAAATTCCGTTAAAAGCCTCGAAACAGTCCTTGTAGCCCAGATTCCGGCAGCGCGCCGTCAGAGACTGCACAAGATCGGCCGCGCCGCGTTCCGGAAACTGATCGATGGTAAGGAACGCCTGTTTCCCTTCCGCGCGCAGCGTGCCCGCGTCGCGGGACAGCTGCAGGATCGGAGGGCCGGATACGCCTTCGTCCGTAAACAGAATCTCGCCTCTCTCCGTCCTTACCGCGTTCCCTTCGCAGCCGACATCGGCCCGTCCCTCAACCTTTACGCCGGAAAGCCGCTTTAAGTACGGGCTGTCGCAGAGAAGGCGGACCAGCGAGGGCCGAAGCGGCGTAACGGCTATCTTAAGGGCCCGGCACAGGGCAAAGCCCTCGCCCGCCGAACCGAGCTGCGGGGCGGCTTTGCCGCCCGCGGCCAGAACGACCGCGTCGCACGGTTCCCCGCCCGAGGCGGTTTCGACCCGCCAGCCGTTCTTCGCCCGGTGAAGCGCCGTAACCGGGCTCATGAGACGGACCGCAGCGCCGCGGCGGGCGATTTCATAGCGCAGCACGTCCTGCACGGAGGACGCCTGCAGATTATACGGATACAGCCTCCCTTCCTCCTCGCGGACAGGAAGGCCGAGGGATTCAAAAAAGGCGGCGGTGTCCCGAAGCCCGAAGCGCTGAAAGACCGGGACCGTTAAGGAGGCGCAGGTTCCGTGATAGGCGGCCCCCGTAAGATGCCGGTTCGCGATGTTGCAGCGTCCGTTTCCGGTCGCGAGCAGCTTCCGTCCGACGCGGTCCGTCTTCTCCATAAGAACGACGGACGCGCCGGCATCCTGCGCGGCAATCGCCGCCATCATGCCGGAGGCGCCGCCTCCGACGACCACAACCTTTCTCATGAACGGGCCGCTCCGAAGGAAGCCGGCCCCCGCGCGTCCGGCTGTTCATTCCATGGCTGTTTGTCCTCCGGCTGTTTGTCCACAGACTGTCCGTCCTCCGGCTGTTTGTCCTCCGGCTGTTTGTCCACAGACTGTCCGTCCACAGGCTGTCCGCTCTCCGGCCCCGCCATGGCCGCTTTGGCCTGATCCGCGAGATTCTTCATTTCCCGCGCGTTCTGCCGGACAGCCTCCGTAATCGTAACGCCGCCCATAAGCCGCGCGAGCTCGTCGATCATCTGCTCCCTGCTGAGGCGGAAGACGGAAGTTTTCGTATGCCCGTCTTCCACGCTCTTTTCAATCGCGAAATGAGTATCCGCCATCGCGGCGATCTGCGGCAGGTGCGTAATGCAGATCACCTGGTGGAAGGAGGCGATCTGGCTCATCTTCTCCGCCACGCTCTGCGCCGTGCGCCCGCTGATGCCGCTGTCGATTTCATCGAAGATCAGGGTCGGAATCTCGTCCCTGCGGGCGAGCACCGTCTTAATCGCCAGCATGATGCGGGACATCTCGCCGCCGGAGGCGATCTGCGCAAGCGGGATAATATCGCCGCCGACATTGGTCCGGATTCGGAACCGCACCTCGTCCCGTCCGTAAACGCCGAAGTCCCCGGTATCGTTCACGTCAATGCAAAAGGCGGGATCGGCAAACTGCAGCGTCGCCAAAACCGCTGTGATATCCTTCTCCACCTCGTCCGCAGCCTTCCGGCGCAGATTGTGAAGAAGCGCCGCTTCCTTCCGGAGAACGGCCTCGGCCCCCTCTTTCCGTTTTCGCAGTTCCTCCTGCGTCCGCTTCAGATTCGTGAGCTTATCGATTTCCCGCAGAAGATTTTCGTAGTAGCCCTGAATCTTCTCCACCGTCGCGCCGTATTTTCCCTTGAGACGGCGTATCTGATCGAGGCGCTGTTCGATCCGGGCAAGCTCCTCGGGGTCCGCCTCAAGCCCGTCGCGGTAATCCCGCAGCTGACGCGAAAGGTCGTCCCCGATCGAAATCATATCCTGCAGAGACTCCTCGATCGGCTGAAACGAGGCGGTATCCAGTTCGGCAACGCCGTGCAGCGCGCCGGAGGCCCGGTTCAGATAGTCGAGCGCCCCGCCTTCGTCCCCGTCCTGCCCCTGAAGAGCGACGCAGGCCTCCTCGACCGCCTCCAGAATCCGTTCGACATGCTGCAGGAAGCGGCGCTTCTGCAGCAGTTCCTCCTCTTCCGCTCCCAACGCGCAATGCCGGCGGACCTGGCCATTCCCCATCTCGCTGTTGAAGAAAATCCCTTCCCCCTGAAACCGCCGCCGCTGGATTTCTCTGGCCCGCTCCACCCGCT
>CAYUPA010000019.1:0-700 GCA_964446565.1 uncultured Lachnospiraceae bacterium | reverse complement strand
TTCGCCTCTTCGATTTCCCGCCGCTCATACTCCATTAACGACAGGAGCCGTTCCTTTTCCTGGTCGTTCTGCGTATATTTTTCAAACTCCGAAAGCGCTTCATGGTATTCCTCATAGGCTTTCGTGTAGCGGGACAGCGTTTTGGGAATCGCCTCGTCGAACCGGTCGAGCAGCTCCCTGTGGCGTCCGGGATTGAGGAGCGACTGGTGCTCGTGCTGCCCGTGAATGTCGATCAAAAGCCGCGCGGTCTCCTTCATCTGGGAGGCGGCCGCCATCTGCCCGTTGATGCGGCAGAGACTGCGCCCGTTGGGGCTGATGCGCCTCGTAAGGAGGATTTCCCCCTCGTCCAAAACGACGCCCAAATCCCGAATCGCGTTTAGAATCCGCGGGTTCTCCTCGTAAAAAAGGAGATCGACCTGCGCCGGCTCCCCGCTGCTTCGAAACAGCTCCCGCTGTGCGCGGCCGCCGAGCGCCAGATTGATTCCGTCCAGCAGAATACTCTTGCCGGCCCCGGTTTCCCCCGTGAGGACATTGAATCCGGGACCGAAATCGAGACTTGCGTCCTCAATCAGCGCAATGTTCTGCATTCGCAGATGAGCAAGCACCCTGCGCCCCTCCCTTCGTTACGTCTGCACCTGCCGTACCAGACGGTTCTTCAGCCTCTCGCAGGCCTCCTGCGAACTCACCGCGAGAAAAATCG